>NZ_JBIMBV010000012.1:0-142305 GCF_048551735.1 Acinetobacter legionensis | reverse complement strand
ACCTTATCAGGCAAATTATAAGGCATGAATCCTTAAATAATTTGCTTGACAGTTAAGACGGTATCTTTTCATCTCTGAAAAGTGAGGCATCGCCTACGCAAAGGGATTTAAACTTTGAATATAAGGTGTGGCATTGCAATATTTTATAATCAAACAATTATATTTTTGTGTCTGAGTTTTGACAGCTTGACCATACATCAAATTGCCCATTAGCTTTTAGATTGTTCGAAAATTCGAATAGACATGCCTAGTTTCATATCATTATTCTTCTACTAAAAACAGTTATCGTTGTCTTATTCGCTACTTTAATCATTAAGTCGCCCAAATAAGGGAAGTATTATGCTCAACAATAAAATAAAGTTAAAACAAATGTGGTAAAGCAATTTCAGTACAACGAATGAAAAATATAAACAATCGCTAATTCATATGGTGACCCAACATGCGAACTTTCTATACGATTCTCATCGGTATAATGCTACTCCTTGCAATTCTTTTTATAAGTCGAATATTACGTGGTCGCTTTAACCAGACATTATTTTTTATTCTGTTCATCTTGATTTGGTTTGTAGCAATGAGCTGGAATATGTATATGGGCATACAAGCAGGATATGCGGTTAAAGAAGAATTCTTAATATTTTTACTTAATTTTGGTATTCCTTCTCTTCTCGCGACTTACTTCATATATAAAAAATAAAAGCTCTATTTAGCTTGCTAAGGTTAAAAACCAGCATGTAAATAACGATCAAAACTAGTGATTACTTATTTTAAAGCACTCTCCAAAAAGAGTGCTTTTTTTGTTAATTTTTACTGGTTAAACATGATTAGGCATAGATTTGATCAATTAAAATTAGCTTTCCTTTTTTCGATAAAGGCCGCAACACCCTCTTTATAATTGTCTGATTGTCCAGCAATACGCTGTAACTCTCGTTCCAACTGTAACTGTTCAGCCAAAGTATTTTGCGAGGCAGTATTTAAGGCCTTTTTAATTAGCGAAATCGAACTGCTTGGTTGCTCTGCCAAACGTTCCGCCAATTCAATCACGCTTTGGTCAAAAGCATCATCTTCATAGACCTCCCAAATAAGCCCCCAACTCAAGGCTTTCTGGGCAGATAACTTATCCCCGAACATGGTCAAACCTTTGGCTCGGGCAAGCCCCACCAGATGTGGCAAATTCCACGTCCCACCTGCATCTGGGATTAAACCGACTTTGCAAAAAGATTGTATAAACGTAGCAGATTGCTTGGCCACAACAATATCGCAAGCCAAAGCCAAGTTCGCCCCTGCACCAGCCGCTACGCCATTGATCGCAGCCACAACAGGTTTAGTCATATTGGAAATTTTAATGACTAACGGATTATAAAATTTTTCTAAGGCAGCACCTGCATCATAATCAGCTGCACTTATCACCTCTTTATTTCTCGTTCTTAAATCCTGACCTGCACAGAAGCCCTTACCTGAACCAGAGATTACAATGGCTTTAATCTCAGTAGAAACCGCCCACAGGTCTAAAATTGCAGCAATTTCACGATGCATTTGCTCATTAAAACTATTGAGCACCTCGGGACGGTTTAAGGTTAAATAGCCCACCCGATTTTCCTGACGAATCAAAATATGTTGAAAATCCATTTATTTTTACTCATTTAAATAAAAAAACATCCTGACCCTGCTTAAAAAGAAAAGTCATCTTGTTCTAATTCCATTACCGCTTCAGCACCCGATGCGATAGAAGCCGCATGGCTTTGGGTACGGTGTAATAATTTTTGAAAGAAAAATTTTGCTGTGGTTAATTTAGCCTGATAAAATTTTTCGTCCGGTGTTGCTTGACTTAACTTTTCATCTGCTACTTGCGCCATACGTGCCCAAAGATAAGCAAACACGACATAGCTAGAGAAATACAGATAATCAACTGAAACAGCGCCAATTTCTTCTGGGTTTTGCTGTGCTTTTTTGGCAACACTGTCTGTAATTGACAGCCACTGTTGCTTGAGTTCCGCCAGTTTTTCCAGATAAGCTGCCAATACGGTATTTGATTGGTTGGCTGCAATAAACTGCTCAATTAAATCAGTCATATTTTTTAATAGTTTGCCATCCGACTTGAGCACCTTACGTGCCAGCAAATCTAAAGACTGAATCTCTGTGGTTCCCTCATACAAGGTTGAGATACGGGCATCACGAACAATTTGCTCCATGCCATGTTCAACAATAAATCCATGCCCACCAAAAATTTGTACGCCGTGTTTTGCCGCTTCATTGCCTGATTCAGTTAAAAAAGCTTTGGCAATCGGGGTTAAAAATGCCAACAATTCATCTGAGATTTTCTGTTGTTCAGGATCATTGGACGTTTCAACAATATCAACATGCTGAGCCAGAAAATATGCCAGTGCTCGACCACCTTCAGAAAAGGCTTTTTGCGTCATTAACATCGAACGCACAGCTGGATGCACAATAATCGGATCAGCATTTTTATCTGGGTATTTTGCGCCTGATAAAGCACGCATCGCCAACCGTTCTTTGGCATAACTCAGCGCACCTTGAAATGAAATCTCCGAAGCCGCCAACCCTTGTACAGCTGTTCCAATGCGTGCTGTATTCATAAAGGTAAACATACAATTTAGCCCACGGTTTTCAGGTCCAATTAAATAGCCCTTGGCCCCATCAAAATTTAAAACACAAGTTGCATTACCATGAATTCCCATCTTATGTTCGATCGCACTACAGATAACATTATTACGATCTTGGCAATCACCTGCATCATCGAGGTTAAATTTAGGCACGATAAACAGTGAAATTCCTTTAGTCCCCGTTGGTGCTTGTGGTAATCGGGCTAAAACAATATGAATAATATTTTCTGACAGATCATGTTCCCCAGCAGAAATGAAGATTTTCTCGCCAGTAATTGCATAACTTCCATCAGGGTTTGGTTCGGCCTTGGTGCGGATCAAACCTAAATCTGAACCCGCATGTGACTCAGTTAGACACATTGTCCCTGTCCAAACGCCACTAATCAGTTTACTTAAAAATTGTTGCTTCTGTTCTGCTGTACCATGATGTTCAATGGTACGCATTGCACCATGCGATAAGCCAGGATACATCGCCCAAGCCCAGTTAGAACCACACAGCATTTCTGAGATTGCAATACGCAATAATGTGGGTAAACCTTGACCGCCATATTCAGGATCTGCTGTGAGTGAGGTAAAACCCAATTCCGTATATTTATGATATGCCTGCTTAAATCCCGCTGGGGTTGTGACGACACCTTGATTTAAGTGACAACCTTCCTGGTCACCATTTTGATTGATGGGTGCAAGCTCATTTTCACAAAAGTCTGCTGCGGCATCTAAATATTGATTGATCAATTCACGACTAACCGTTTCCTGATATTTTGGTAGTTTTTGGTAGTTTTCTTCTGTTTGCAACATTTCATGCAGTACAAATTGCATATCACGCAGTGGTGCTTTGTATAAAGGCATAGTGTTTCCCTTTCAATTCTTCTGCCGATGATGCAGATAGAGATGATTTCCCTTAGATGACAATTTTATTTTACGATTGTTTAAAAATATCAAATAAATTTCTTATTGCAAAATTTATTTTCATTTTAATCAACTAATTTTATTCAAAAATACCGCCAAAAACATGACAAAACGACACACAAAGCTGTATTTTAACAAAAAATATTCAATTAAACCAAAATCCAAGCATAATATTTGATTAAAAAAATAATTTTGTATAGCAAAATATTATTTCGTAAAATTAATTTTTATAGTATGGTAATTAGATCGCTTAACACTCCAAGGATGATTTATGGATAACCCTCAATACACAGGTCTTGAGTTCTTAACGGCTTTAAAAAATGGTGAAATTTCAGCATCACCTATGGCGCAAACCATTCCTATGCAGTTAATCGAAGTTTCTAAAGGCAAAGCGACGTACAAGGTTACACCAAATCAAGCGCATCGAAATATACAAGGAACAATCCATGGTGGTTTTTGTGCGACTGCTTTAGATACTGCAACGGGAAGTGCAGCGCATACCTTGCTGGAACATGGCGTTGGTTATGGCACGATTGATCTCAATGTGAAAATGATTCGCCCAATGCAAATCGATACCACCTACTACGCACAAGCTGAACTGATTAATGCTGGACGTAATATCGTCACCACAGAAGGTAAAATTGTGGATGATAATGGCAAAATTTATGCTTTTGCGACAGCAACACTGATGATCATACGAAAGTAATAAAAAGTCTAAGCCCGCCAAGGGCTTAGGGTCTGTTGATATTTCATAAATAGCTTGTGTTGTAAGCTAAAATTGAGCACTGCTTTGTTTACAACACAAGGTGCAGCGTGGGATCAATCTTTTATCACTGTTTTCTTCATTACATAAAAATCTATTCGGTCAATTATAAAACTTAGAATTGCCATGGCTAAACCCACAGCCACACAGACACTCCATCCCCAGTGTTTCCATGTGTAGACCGCAACCAAAGAACCCAGCGCAGCACCACCAAAATACAGTGTCATATAAATAGAATTAATCCGAGAACGTGCTTGTGTTGAAATTCGATAGACCAGATTTTGGTTAAGTACATGAAAGGCCGATAAACCAAAATAAGCCAAAATCACACCTCCTGCATAAGCCAGCAAAGACTGCTGAGCAAAAAATAGTGGAATCCATGCAAGTACCAAAAACCACATACAAATCAGTGCAACTTTATTTTCCAATCCTTTGGCAATTTGTTTCCCAGCCCACGGGGTTGCAAACACACCAGCCAAACCAACTATGCCAAATAAACCAATTTGGAAATCATTAAAATGATAAGGTGCATTGGCAAGAATAAACGTCATGGTGGTAAAGATCAGCGCCAATATACCAAAGCCGATCCCACCTGCCAAACCGCGGCGGATTAAATGTGGCTGATCAACGGCCAATGTAAACAATGAACGATAAATTTGCATTACTGTTAATTGATGAGATTTTCGAGCAACGGGTAATTTGAGCCACATCACTACTGCAAAAGCTAAAATCACAATACCACTGAGTAAATACACCGCATGCCATGACCAAACGGTTGAAAGTAAGCCTGCGATTGATCTAGCCAAAAGAATGCCTAAAAACAAGCCACTCATCAGTGTTCCGACAATTTGCGGGCTTTTTTGAGGGCTCGCCAAACCAGCAGCAAATGGCACCAAGACTTGTGTTGTAATCGAAAAGAAGGTCGCTAAAAAGGTAAAACCATACAATACGGGTAAAGTTTGACTTAAAGAAAGTCCGATCTGGGCAAAACCCGTACAGCACATCAACAAACAAATATAGCTACGCTTTTCAAAAAAATCACCAAGCGGCACCAAGATAAATAGACCAACTGCATAAGAGAGTTGGCCGATCACAATTGTTAAAGCGACTTGCTCTGCATTGACCTGTAAGGCTTCTGCAATAGAATAAATCAAAGGCTGGTTATAATAGTTCGAACCTGCACAAATCCCACATGCCATTGCCATGATGAAAATAAAGCTTTTTGACAAGATATGCGTTGTGTCAGGTTGAACTATTTTTTCCATTGCGAAGCTCACCTTATTTTAGAATTTGTACATCGACACAAAGTTAATCCGAGAGACATCTGCTGTTCTTCCATCAAACACTTCACGCTTACCTTGATGATATTCCATACCAATATCAATTTGCTCAGCAGGTGAATAAAACAGGTTGGCAGCATAATCCGTTAAACGCTTATTTGCATCAGGATTGAGTTTTGCATAAGCTGAATCATCATCAAAATCAAAAATCGATGCAGATAAATTTGCACGCCATTGCGGATTAAATTTATATGAATAGCCAATATTTAAGCTATTAAGTTTGTTCATCAACAAATCTGTTTTTTGTGCATTTAAAGAAAAATCACCTGCCGCATTCAAACTGGTTGCATTTGCCAAGCCAGTTTGTGTGGTATATGGCATGAATTTTTGATCACCCACGATATATTGATAATTCGCCTGTACAGATTGTGCTGGGCTCAGTTGGTATTTTAAACCAGCACCTGCTCCCCAACTGACCTTTTTAACCGTATCTTTCGCAACATCCACTGATTTTTCATTGACAAAACCTTGAGCCAAAGCCGTTAAGGCACCTGCTTTTACGGTATATCGACCTGTCAATGTCGGGAATGCTGAAACCCGTGATCCAGTGTATTCCAAGGCAACTTTTAAATCACTCTTGCTATTTATTTTCCAGTCATAGCGCACTTGAGGTGTACGGGTATAAGAGGTTCCCATAAACTGAGTATAATCGACAGACTCTGTTCGTGTTTCCATATTGGACATCAATGACCAGGTTTGACCGAAAGTCCAATCTTTATAAGTAAAGAAAGCATGACGAATACGGAATTTACCATCGCCCGTACCCATATTGGCACTGTCAAAGAAATCGGCTTCAATATTTCCTGTTACAGCCTTATCTGGACTGTTGAAATACACTCCGATTCGACTGGCATTGATCATGGCATCTGAACGGGCATGATCGGAACGTTTGTCATTTTCAAATGGAGTCCGATTTAAGCTATTGGTGGTTCTTCCTCCCGAATCTGGTGAGGACTTAAAATCAACTGCAGCATCAAGTCGAGCTATTCCATAGACTTTAACATTGTCTGTCCATGTCACCCACGAAGGTGCAATTGGTTTCGCTGTTTCAAGTGCTTTATTTTTTTCTACATTTTCTTCAATTTTTGCTTGTTTGACCTGCAAATTATTTTGTGACAGCTTTTGAGATTCGAGTTCTGCTTTGAGTTTTTGCAGCTCTGTCTCTAACAAATTAATCCGTTGCTCTGCTGTCACTGGTGAATTTGCAAAAATAGTCCCTGAAGCCACAGCGCAAGCTGTAGCTAAAATTAATTTTTTCATCTTTTAATCCTTAAAGAAGCTTTTTTCCCTACGCTTATAAACTAAGCGTCTCGTACATCTATCAATGGGCAGTCCGTTACTGCCTGTAATTCATCAAAACTCAGTCCCGAAACCATTTCAGTGACATAGGCTTTGTGATCTTTTAATTCAATAATGCATAAATCGGTATAAATACGATCTACACACTGTTCCCCTGTAAGGGGATAACTCAGTACATCGACAATTTTAGCTTCGCCCTTTTTGGTGACATGCTCCATATAGACATAAATTGACTTGGCTCCCACCGCTAAATCCATTGCCCCCCCTACAGCAGGAACATCATCTGCTTTGCCAGTATGCCAATTGGCTAAATCGCCATTCACTGCGACCTGAAAAGCACCAATCACACAGATATCCAGATGCCCACCACGCATAATGTCAAAGGAATCTCCATGATGCATAAAGCAACCACCATCCAGCAAAGTCACTAACTCTTTCCCAGCATTGACCAAGTCCTCATCTTCTTCACCTGCTTTGGGTGGCGGGCCAAAGGCCAAAACCCCATTTTCTGAGTGTAGAAAGATTTCTTTATCTGGAGGTAAATACTTCGCAACATTGGTGGGTAAACCGATACCTAAATTGACATAAGCTCCTTCGGGAATATCCTGAGCAATCAACTGAGCGATATCTTCACGAGAACGTTTTTGAATTGACATTAGATATCTCCTACTTTGACAACATGTTGTACAAAAATCCCTGGGGTGATAATGCACTCAGGATCAAGGCTTCCTAGATCTACCGTATGATTCACTTGAACAATGGTTGTTTTCGCCGCTTTTGCCATAATCGGGCCAAAGTTCCGTGCTGCCTTACGATAAGTCAAATTCCCCCAACGATCAGCTTGATCTGCATAAATCAAAGCAAAGTCAGCTTCAAGCGGATACTCAAGCACGTAGTTTCGACCGTTAATGGTTCTGGTTTCTTTGCCTTCTGCGACTTTTGTGCCATAGCCTGTCGGTGTAAATATTGCACCTAGACCAGCACCCGCCGCTTGAATACGACAGGCTAAGTTGCCCTGTGGAACCAGTTCTAATTCAATCTTTCCTGCTCGATATAAGTCTTGAAATACAGTCGAACCCGCTGACTTTGGAAAGGAACTGATCATTTTTCTGACACAACCTGCAATGATCAGCTTGGTCAAACCACGATCACCAGAGGCAGCATTGTTATTGACAATGGTCAGCTCTTTTTTACCTAAATCGATTAAGGCTTCAATCAGTTCCGCAGGCTGACCTGTCACACCAAAACCACTGGTCATGATGGTTGCGCCATCAGGAATTGCCTTTAAAATCGGTTCAATGTCACTGGTGATTTTATTTATCATTTCGCTTGTCCCTTTTCATCCTTAAATTGACGTGACAGGTCAAATTGTCACTCTGCCTTTTGCGGGTTAAATAGTCGGTCTTTAATAAATAACAATGGAATTACACCGCATATAAAGTACGCCCCAGCCATCACCAACAGTCCTAAACCAATCGAACCATGTTGTGATAAATAACCGATGGTTAATGGAGAGAAAATTGAAAGTACTTTACCGATGTTATACGCACCGCCGACCGCCGAGCCTCGAATTGAGGTTGGAAAACTTTCAGTCATATACGTGGCATTGATTGCATATGGTATGCCGTATAGAAAACCAAAGAACAGCATGAGCCATAAAATATTGGCAGGCGTGTTAAGGTAAACAATCACGGGAATAAATAAAGCTGTACCAATTGTGCCGAATGCAAATACAGCACGGCGACCTAATTTATCCGCAATAATCCCAGCAATAATTTTGGCAAACATCATGATTAAGAAAGTGCCGACCATATACATCGCCATTTCTTTAAACTTGATTCCTAGATCAGATTCCAAATAGGCTGGCAGCCAGTTACTCACACCGTAATAACCAAATTGCAAAGCACCGGTACTTAAAATCCACAGCACAAACATGGTGCCGTGTTTCTTATCTTTCAAAATTTCCCAATACGGGTTCTGACGTTTAACAGGCTGTGCATTGTGTGGTGTTGCAACGACTTTTAACTGACGTGCTTTTTTCCATGACTCAGGCTCAGGTACGATAAAATGCATGAGTACTGATAAAATAATCGGGGTAATTGCAAGCCAATATAGGAAACGCCAGCCATGTTCAGGAATAATATGACCTGCCAATAAAGTCGCAAGTAAAGACCCCAAGGTATAACCCGTCATCAGTGTTGCCAACACTGTAGAACGATGTTTGGTCGGCACCATTTCAGACATTAAAATATTACAGGCAATATAAAGTGCGCCTAAGCCCATTGCACCGAATGTTCTTAAAATCGCAAATTGCATATATGAATGAGTAAAACCCAATGCACAGGTCAGAACAGAAGAAAAAGCAATAAAGAATACAATCACGCGTACTCGGCCAAAGCGATCACAAGCCCATCCACCGACCAAACCTCCCACGGCGGAACCTAACAGTGTCAAACTACCTAATGTTCCTGCTTGTACACCGCTCAAGTGAAACTCAGCCTTTAAACTGGTCAAACTTAATGCTAAAAAACCCAAATCTGCGCCATCACAGAGCAAAGTAAAAAATGCAAAGATAAAGGCCGTAATCCAAATCTTTTTGGGTGTCTGAATCACCTCTCCAGCACCACTATTTCCGCTATTATTTTGTGTAACTGTTTCCGTTGTCATGTCCATATCCTCAGAAGGAATATGAGGCATCCCCTGCCTCATGGCATCTAATTGTTATTAGGCTGTAGCATCCCTAATCATGTTTTTTGCGATAATCAGTTGTTGAACTTGTGTGGTTCCTTCATATAAACGGAACAAACGCACATCACGATAAAAACGTTCAATGGCATATTCACTGATATAACCAGCACCACCGTGGATTTGTACGCAACGATCTGCAACCCGACCACACATTTCAGTGGCAAACATTTTTGAACAAGATGCTTCTGTACTAATGTTTTCGCCATTATCACGGCGACGTGCAGCATCGAGCACCATACATTTTGCCGCGTAAATCTCAGCTTTTGAGTCTGCCAGCATGGCTTGGATCAATTGAAAATTAGCAATTGGCTGACCAAATTGTTTACGCTCAATGGCATAGTGAAGTGCGTCATTTAACATCCGTTCAGCCACACCGACACTATATGCACCAATATGTAAACGACCTTTATCTAAAACCTTCATTGCGGTTTTAAAACCAATACCTTCAATCCCACCAATCAATGCTGATGCTGGAATGCGGCAGTTTTCAAAAATCACATCACAAGTATGAGAACCTTTTTGTCCCATCTTTTGATCGATTTTTCCCAAACTAATCCCAGGCGTATTGGCTTCAACTAAAAATGCAGAAATACCACTGGCACCTTTAATATCAGGATTGGTCCGTGCCATCACGGTAAAAGTAGCAGCATGTGGTGCATTGGTAATAAAGCGTTTGGTTCCATTTAAAACGTAAAAATCACCATCCTTGACTGCACTGGTTTTTAAAGATGCAGCATCTGAACCTGCCTCAGGTTCGGTTAAGCAAAATGAACCAATAATTTCACCGCTGGCATAACGAGGAAGATATTTTTGTTTTTGTTCTTGTGTTCCATCAATCAAAATCGCACTTGAACCAATACCATTATTGGTACCAATCAGTGAACGGAATGCCGGTGAAGTTTGTCCAAGTTCAAATGCAACATTCACCTCCTCTTCCATGGTGATTCCCAATCCGCCATATTCTTCTGGAATGGTTAACCCAAATAAACCTAACTCACGCATTTGTTGCACGATATCCTCAGGAATTTTGTCCTGCTCGGCAACCTCATGTTCACGTGGAATCAATTCATTTTTTACAAAGTCACGAATTGTTGTGAGCAACTGTTGCAACATTCCTTCATCACGGATCATCTATGATCTCCCTTCTTTTGTAGCTTCATTGCATCCATCAGCTATTCCAGCTGGGTAATGGATACCCTGTTTTAAATCTTGTTTACTGCGAATGTGTTTCATAGTACGAGATTAAAAACACAAATTTCAAGCTTTTTTGAAAATTAATTTCGTTAAACGAAATTTAATAATCTACCAATATTAAATATCAATCACTTAGAAAAATATATTAAAGATAAAGTGTCACGAGGAATAAAAAATACTTGAAATAAATTTCAAAACACGCATTATTAAAGAAATATAGTTTTGATCTGCGAAACAAGGAATCAAAAAATGAGTGAAATAACAGGGAACAGTTTCATTGAAGTTGACTATTCTGTTCAGAAAGTAGCGATCGTAAAGATTAATCGTCCAGAGGCTAAAAATGCCTTAAATACACAAGTCCGTAAGCAACTGGCTCAAGTGTTCACTGAATTAAGTTTTAATGACCAAATCCATGCCATTGTGCTCACAGGTGGTGAGGAAGTTTTTGCGGCAGGTGCAGACTTAAAAGAAATGGCAAGCGCAACCTCCACAGAAATGTTGCTACGTCATACAGAACGTTATTGGAATGCAATTGCGCAATGTCCTAAACCCGTGATAGCTGCTGTAAATGGTTATGCACTGGGTGGCGGTTGTGAACTTGCCATGCATAGCGACATTATTATTGCGGGTAAAGGGGCAACTTTTGGTCAACCTGAAATTAAAGTCGGTTTAATGCCTGGCGCAGGTGGAACCCAACGTCTTTTCCGTGCAGTGGGTAAATTTCACGCGATGCGTATGATCATGACGGGTGTAATGGTCAAAGCAGAAGAAGCATATAGCATTGGACTGGTTTCCCAAGTTACTGAAGATGACCAGACCATCTCAACCGCTATTCAAATGGCGCAAAATCTGGCAAAAATGCCACCAATTGCCCTACAACAAATCAAAGAAGTTGCATTAATGAGCGAAGATGTTCCATTAAATGCAGGTTTGGCATTGGAGCGTAAATCATTTCAATTGTTGTTTTCAACAGAAGATAAAAATGAAGGCATTCAAGCGTTTATTGAAAAACGAAAACCATCATATCAAGGCAAATAAGTTTAATCGATAACAACAATGGAATAGAAATGGCTAGAAAAGTATTGATTAGTGCAGGCGGTTCAGGAATTGGACGATGTATTGCAGAAGCATTCTTAGCGCATCACGATGAAGTTTTCGTTTGTGATATCAATGCAGAAAGCTTAGCGCAATTCCAAAAGGCCTATCCTGCACTACATATTTATGCATGTGATTTAGCTAACCATGATGAAATCAAATCTATGTTTAGTGATGCCATCAGTAAACTGGGGCATATTGATGTTCTGGTCAATAATACAGGGATTTCTGGCCCAACCATTGCAGCAGAAGAATTGAGTTTCGCCGATTGGAGTGCGGTATTAAACCTTAATTTAAATAGTACCTTTGCTATCACCCAACTCGCCATCCCCTTTTTAAAACAGTCGGAAGCAGGCGTCATTATCAATATGTCATCGATCGCTGGACGTTTGGGCTATCCATATCGTTTGGCTTACGCGACCTCTAAATGGGGATTAATTGGTTTTACCAAAACATTGTCGATGGAACTTGGTGCAGACAATATTCGAGTCAATGCCATACTTCCAGGTGCAGTGGATGGGGAACGTGTTCAACGGGTGTTACAAGCACGTGCAGATGTCGCTCAAACTTCTTTGGATGCCATTACGCAAAATGCACTTAAAAATCAATCGCTCAAATTTTTTGTCAATCCAAAGCATATTGCCGATTTGTGTATATTTTTAGCCTCGGAAAGCGGTTGCTCTATTTCTGGACAAATTTTACCGATTGATGGTGATAAACAATGTCTGAGTTAACCCACCAGACTGTACTGGTTTATTTCGTTTCTATTTTTTCCGTCTCTAATTTTTCGTTTAATCTGGATCAGTTATCAGGATGATCGACATGACTTATGATATTCAAAGCATGGCTGTAATTGGTGTTGGTATTATGGGCAGCGGTATTGCTCAAATTGCCGCACAATCAGGTCATACCACCTATTTATATGACACCAAAGAAGGTGCTGCGCTACAGGCCAAAGAAAAGCTGGCAGCAACTTTTCAAAAGCTGGTCGATAAAAATAAAATCAGCGCTGAACAGGCGGAAAATGCCAACAAACATTTGATCGTTGCAGCGCAACTTGAAGATTTAAAAGCCTGCGACTTGATTGTGGAAGCGATTATTGAGCGTTTAGATATCAAACAAGCGTTGATGCAACAACTCGGAGAGATCGTTTCAGACACCACTATTTTAGCCTCAAATACTTCATCGCTTTCAATCACAGCCATTGCAGCAAACTGTAAAAAACCACAACGTGTAGTCGGTTTCCATTTTTTTAATCCGGTACCACTGATGAAAGTTGTGGAAGTGATCCAAGGATTAAAAACGGATCCACGTATTGTAGATGCATTAAATGAGCTATCACGTGCATTTGGTCATCGACCTGTTGTTGCCAAAGATACCCCAGGATTTATTATTAATCATGCGGGGCGCGCCTATGGCACCGAAGCGTTAAAAATCTTAAATGAAAACGTCTGTGACATCAGTGAAATTGACCGCATTTTAAGAGATGGTGTTGGTTTTAGAATGGGACCATTCGAACTCATGGATTTAACAGGACTGGATGTATCACATCCTGTAATGGAGTCGATTTATCATCAATACTATGAAGAAGCCCGTTACAAGCCCAATCCATTGACCAAACAAATGCTTGAAGCCAAACAACTTGGGCGTAAAGTTAATCAAGGCTTTTACCACTATGAAACAGGCACAAAAACAGGTGAAAAACCCGCACAGTTTGTTGAGCGTTTAACAGACTATCCAAAAGTTTGGATTGCAGCTGATTTTGCTGAAGATAAACAACAACTGGAAGATTATTTAATCCAGCAAAATATTGTCTTAGATACAGGTTTAGAACCATTACCTGAGAGTTTATGTTTACTCGCTTGCTACGGTGAAGATACCACCCAAGCAGCGACACGTTTAAAAGTCAATCCACAACAAGCTGTTGGCATAGATATGCTATATGGCATAAGCAAACATAGAACGTTAATGCCGTCACTGGCGACAAGCACTGAATATCGTCAAGCAGCCCACTCTATGTTTAATTTAGATGGTGCTATGGTCAGCATGATCGCTGAAAGTATTGGCTTCGTGGCACAACGTGTTTTAGCCATGGTGATTAATTTAGGTTGTGATATTGCACAACAAAATATTGCCAGTGTCGATGATATCAATGCCGCAGTCCGTTTAGGTTTAGGCTATCCATTTGGCCCTATTGAATGGGGTGATCATATCGGTAGCCAAAAAATCTTACTCATTCTCAATCGTATCTCAACACTGACCTATGACCCACGTTATCGCCCTAGCCCATGGTTACAACGTCGTGTCGCATTAAATTTACCGCTTACTTTTAATTCTGGATTTTGAAAAGGAACTTCTCAATGTTAAATGCCTATATTTATGATGGTTTACGTAGCCCGATTGGTCGTCATGCAGGTGAGCTTGCTTCAGTACGTCCAGATGATTTAGCTGCAGCAGTTTTGCAAAAGCTCCTTGAAAAAACTGGGGTTCCAGCCGCTGATATTGAAGATGTTATTTTGGGTGATACCAACCAAGGCGGTGAAGACAGCCGTAACGTTGCCAGAAATGCCCTGTTAATCGCGGGCTTACCTGTAACTGTTCCCGGCCAAACTGTAAACCGTTTATGTGCAAGTGGTTTGGGTGCTGTGATTGATTCTGCACGTGCCATCACTTGTGGCGAAGGCGATTTATATATTGCGGGTGGTGTAGAAAGCATGTCACGTGCCCCATTTGTGATGGGTAAAGCTGAAACTGCCTATAGCCGTGATACTAAAATTTATGACACCACAATTGGTTCACGCTTTCCAAACAAAAAACTAATTGCACAATACGGTGGTCACTCAATGCCTGAAACTGGTGACAATGTCGCGGTTGAGTTTGGCATTAGCCGTGAACAGGCAGATTTATTTGCAGCTCAATCCCAAGCAAAGTATCAAACAGCCAAACAAGACGGCTTTTTTACTGGTGAAATTACCCCAATTGAAGTCTTTCAAGGCAAAAAGTTACCACCAAAACTGGTTTCTGAAGATGAACATCCTCGCCCAAGCTCAACGGTTGAAGCCTTAACCAAATTAAAACCATTATTTGAAGGTGGTGTCGTCACTGCTGGAAATGCATCGGGTATTAATGATGGTGCTGCCGCACTACTCATCGGTTCCGAAGCAGCGGGCCAAAAATATGGCTTAAAGCCAATGGCAAAAATCTTGTCAGCAGCAGCAGCAGGTATTGAACCTCGTATTATGGGTGCTGGTCCAATCGAAGCAATCAAAAAAGCCGTTGCACGTGCAGGGCTAACTTTAGATGATATGGATATCATTGAAATCAATGAAGCTTTTGCTTCACAAGTATTATCTTGCTTAAAAGGTTTAGATGTCGATTTTAATGATCCGCGTGTCAACCCAAATGGTGGTGCAATTGCCATTGGCCACCCACTTGGGGCTTCTGGTGCACGTCTTGCACTGACAGTTTCGCGTGAGCTGATCCGCCGCAATAAGAAATATGCTGTCGTTAGCTTATGTATTGGCGTAGGACAAGGCTTAGCCATGGTGATTGAAAACGTGTCATAACATTGACTGTTTAATCACTAACCGAGTATCCATTCATCACAACAGCGCAGTGATGAATGGATTTATTTTGCAGAGCGAAATATAATAGCCAAACTGTTGCTTTATTATATTTGAGTATTGAATGTCTCAGAATTCAGAAACTGAACAACCTATAAATTTTGATGAGATACGTCTTGATCCTATTTCACATATTCATCGGGAAAATAACCCCCAATTTATCGCTTCTTTAGCACGTGGTTTAGAGCTATTACGTTGTTTTTCTGCCAATAATCAAGTCTTGGGTAACCAAGAACTGGCAAAAATGACGGGTTTACCAAAACCAACCATTGCGCGGATAACCAATACCTTAGTGTCATTAGGCTATTTAAAACAACTACCTAATTCCACCAAATATACCTTGGATATCGGTGTTTTATCTTTAGGCTATGCAGCCTTGTCCAATATTTCTATCCGTAATATTGCACATCGCTATATGGAAGAAATGAGCCAATATGTACAAGCACCTGTTGCAATGGCAACCCGTGACCGTTTAAACATGGTCTATATCGACGTGGTTCAGATCGAAACGGCTTTAAATATGCGCCGTCCCATCGGCTCAACCCTACCCATTCACAGCAGTTCCATGGGTCGAGCTTGCTTGGCGGCTACACCTGAACGTGAGCGTAACTTTTTACTGGATGCGCTTAAACAAAAAAATGCTGAAAACTGGCCTGCAATTAAACGTTCTTTAGAACGAGCTTTCCGAGATTATCAAGATTACGGATATTGCCTTTCTTTAGGTGAATGGCATAAAGAAGTAAACTCTGTTGCTGTACCTTTAGTCAGCTCCAAACATGGTCTTTATGTGTTTAACTGCGGTGCACCAAGTTTTCATTTAAACCCTGAAAAACTTGAAGGTGAAATTGGACCCCGTTTAATCCATATGGTGCACAACATTCAAGATGCTTTGAGTGAAACGCCTTAACAACCATGTTTAAAATCAGATGCTTAAAATCAGCAGATACATGGTTGTGTGGATTAAAAGTTCCGATTTCATAATGACAAACCATAGGCATGATGAAAAACACTCTCTATACCCCAACCATTATTTTAATGGCAGTTGCAGCAGGCATCTGTACTGGTGGGAATTATTTTAGCCAACCACTGATTCATTCCATTAGTCTAAGTTTAAATTTAGCAGATACCACCACAGCATGGGTGCCTACTTTAGCGCAAATCACCTATGCAGCAGGACTGCTGTTTTTAATGCCTTTAGGGGATATTCTCGAAAAGCGTAAATTGTTATTTATATTTATGCTGCTTGCCTCAATTGGGCTAATTATTAGTGGTTTTTCCCACAATATTTATCTGTTAATGTTCGGTACCATCATTACAGGGTTATTTTCTAGTTCAGCCCAACTGTTGTTACCACTGGCTGCCAGTCTGGTTCCAATTCAACATAGTGGTCGTGTTGTTGGTTTTTTACTGAGTGGGTTAATGATGGGTGTCTTATTGGCACGCTCATTATCAGGGATGATGTCGACGTTTTTTGCTTGGAATTTTATTTATCTGCTCAGCGGTTTTTTATTATTGCTCATTGCGATTATTTTGTACCGTAATATTGGCTTATTTCCTCCCACCAAATCTGAAAATTATCTCAAAACAATTCACTCACTGCCGCAAATCTTTATTCAAAATCGTCGCCTAAGAATCAGAACCTATATTGGTGGATTAACCTTTGCCTGTGTAAGTTTAACCTTTACCACCATGTCTTTACTCTTAGCTCCTGCGCCTTATTTTTTCAGTGATTTTACGATTGGCTTATTTGGGTTTGTCGGTGTTTTAGGGACATTCGTTGCCAATTTTTCAGGTAAATTTATTGATCAAGGCTATATTCATAAAATTTCGATATGTTGTGGTACCGGTCTGATTTTAAGTTGGCTATTTTTTTTGTTGCTCTCTTATCATTTTATCTTTTATATCATTGCCTTACTTATTCTTTATGCTTCGCTCTCGGCTGTTCATGTCACCAATCAGAGTATTGTCTTTAAGCTTAACCAACAATTGCGTTCACGTTTCAATGCCATCTATATGACAGGTTATTTCGCTGGCGGTGCTTTAGGGACCACGAGTGGAAGCTATGCATGGAAACATTTTGGCTGGACAGGTGTATGTATCTTGGGCTTATTTTTTGCCCTGCTGTGTCTATATTATTGTCTTGCAGATGCTAAAGATCAGCACAATCCATAGTATTGTGCTGATCTTTAAAAGCAGTCTTTCATCATCGAGATAAAGCTGAACTCAAATAGATGTTTATAAAAGCCCGAATAAACGTCCACGAATAATGTCTTCTGCATCTTTTACAATACGGTTGACCAGTTCATCACATGTCGGAATGTCATGGATCAGACTGGCAACCAAACCACATGACCACGCCCCAGCATTGACATCACCATCGATCATCACTTTAGGATAAACACCTGCAACTTCTTCAATGATATCTTCAAATTTAATCTGGTCACCCAGTGCTTTTTCTTTGGCTATAATTTTTTCTACAGCTGCATTATTCATAACGCGCTCAGTATTACGCAAAGCGCGCATAATTAAACGAGTATCTCTTTCTGTAGCATTCAGGATCGCCTGTTTCACATTTGCATGTACTGGCGCTTCTTGAGTTGCAATAAAACGTGTTCCCATATTAATACCATCCGCCCCCATGGCTAAAGCGGCAGCAAGTGAGCGTCCATCAGCCATACCACCTGATGCAACAAATGGAATTTCTAAGGTATCGGCAGCTAAAGGCAATAAAATCATATTCGGTACATCATCTTCACCGGGGTGCCCACCACACTCAAAACCATCGACAGAAACAGCATCACATCCAATTTTTTGAGCTTTTAGACTATGCCGAACCGAAGTACATTTATGAATCACTTTAATTCCAGCGGCCTTTAAATAAGGCATGACCTGTTCAGGATTACGACCTGCTGTTTCTACAACTTTTACCCCACCCTTAATAATTGCCTCGACAAAACCCGGATAATCAGGTGTATTGACTGTGGGTAAGAAAGTTAGATTGACACCAAAAGGCTTATCGGTCATTTCTCGACATCGGGCAATTTCTTTTGCTAGATTTTCAGGTGTTCGCTGGGTTAAACCGGTAATAATGCCTAACCCACCCGCATTTGAAACTGCAGCAGCCAGCTCGGCAAAACCGACATAATGCATACCGCCTTGAATAATCGGATGTTCAATTTCAAATAATTCTGTAATTTTGGTTTTCATATTCTTTCCACTCACTATTTTATATTTAGAGGCTCATTTCTTAGCATCCTATGCTTATCAATGATTTATTAAATCCGATCGATCATGAGTCCACTGTATTCTCACTTTGTTTGCAAGGTGACGAATTTAAACAAGCACCGAGTGCCTTGATGAAAAAAAACACCCATTTTCCGTAAGCAAACTATTTAACATGCATCTTATTAACATGCATCTTATTAAAAAGGCCAACAATGTAGATCGTTGCTGGCCTTTCAGTTTTAAAGCAATAAAATTAGCTAATTTCAGTGCGGATATTATTCACCATGTGGAGAAGACGCGGTGCAATATCCTCTTCAAGTTTTTCGCGGTTCATAATAAAGCTTGGTCCGCCGCAGTTAAATACCAGTAGACCATGTTGTTCATGAATCAAGGGGACTGCAACTGAATTGACATCTTTATGCCATTCACCAATTGAAAAACAATAACCAAAATCTTGATAATCTTTAAATGCTTTATCTAAATCACGGTTAATCTTGATCCAATCGTCTTTATGTTTGCTACGGATTGCATCAAGTAAAAACTCTCTTTCATCTTCAGGCATTGCAGCCAGACATGCACGTCCCATTGAACTTAAATGAATCGGCAAATAAGTACCGACTTGACGACGCATGGTCATATTGCCCTTGCCTTGTACCACATCCAAATAAATCATATTTAGACGATCACGCGTTGCCATTGCCACAGCAGCACCTGCATAATCCGCTAAGTTTTTCATATAGGGATGTGCAATATTACGGATAGACACATTAGAAAGCATGGAGTAACCAAACGCCAAAACCCCAACTGAAAGTTGAAATTTGCTTGAATTTGGGACCTGCTTGATATAGCCCAAACGTGACAATGTGTGCGTTAAACGGGTAATGGTCGGTTTAGGCAAACCCGTCATTTGTGATAACTCTTGATTACCCAAATGCTGATGTTTTGGGGTAAAGCAACGTAAGAGTTCTAAACCGCGTCCTAAAGCTGTAATAAATTGACGATCATTTTCATCTTGCATATCTTCAATCGGATGCAATAACTCATGCCTCAAAGGCGCTAATAATTTTTCTGTTTGTTCTGCATCTACGGCATCATTCATGGTTATACCAATTCACATATTTGTTTCGCACTGCGAAAATTATAATCTATTTTTTCTATAAATAGCAAAAAGCAATCATCTGATTCACTTTGAAAATAAAACGATGCATCCATCTCGATGTGAAAAGTCTAAATTTGCTTATTTTACTTAAAAAATGGCTTTAGACTGCTCACATCATCTATTTAAAAACTATCCTATCACGCCTTTGGCTTTTAACTCCTCAAGTTTTGCTGGAGAAATAATACGGCCTAAAATGGTCTGAGTATGTTCGCCTAACAAAGGAGGCGCATTTCTATACTCTACAGGTGTACGTGAAAGCTTAATCGGAGAACCAACCACAGTAAGTTTTTCACGTTGAGGATGTTGCATTTCTACCAGCATCTCTCGCGCAATCACTTGAGGTTCATTAAAAGCTTGTTCTAGATTATTAATCACACCAACAGGCACTTTAGCAGCATAAATTGCACTTACCCACTCATCGGCAGTCTTGCTTAAAAAATGCTTTGATAAAATTTCGATCACTTCATCACGATGCTTAACACGATCTGCATTACGGGTAAATCGAACATCATTGGGTAACTCTGGCAAACCAATACTTCTGCACAGTTGGATAAACTGAGTGTCATTACCACAAGCAATGATAAACTCTCGATCAGCGGCTTTAAATAATTGATAAGGCACAATATTGGCATGTGCATTGCCATAACGTACCGGCACTTTTCCAGATGAAAGATAATTCATTCCTTGATTTGCCATTGTGGCAATTTGCACATCAAGTAAAGCCATATCTATATGTTGCCCTAAACCCGTCATATGACGATTGAGCAAAGCCGCTTGTATGGCAATGGTTGAATATAATCCCGTTGATAAGTCTGAAAATGCGACACCTACTTTTTGCGGACCACCACCGGGTAAATCATCTTTTTCACCCGTGATGGACATGAGTCCACCCATTCCTTGAATGATAAAATCATAGCCTGGCTCTTCTGCTCTCGGTCCATTTTGACCAAAACCCGTAATCGAGCAATAAACCAGTTTAGGATTAATTTCTGATAAAGAAGCATAATCCAAGCCATATTTTTTCAAAGAACCAGCTTTGTAGTTTTCAATGACCACATCGGTATCTTGAATCAGTGCTTTGATGAGTGCCTGCCCTTCCGGATTTGCAATATCTATTGCAACAGAAAGTTTATTGCGATTGGTCGACTGATAATAAGCGGCTTCTCGTGTCTCTTGTCCGGCATCATCTTTCATCCAAGGTGGTCCCCAAGAACGCGTATCATCACCTAGTTTCGGTCTTTCAACCTTAATCACTTCTGCGCCTAAATCGGCAAGAATCTGTCCACACCACGGTCCAGCCAGTACTCGACTTAAGTCAAGTACACGAATTCCATTTAAAGCACCCATGTTTATTCCACTAACCTTTGATTAATTTCCTACAGGAAAATTTATTTAATATAAATTTCGCATAGCGATATATGTTTTTAATATACACAGAAAACTTTAAAAATAAAACTTAATTTTTTCATCAAAAGTGATGATTTTTATTCAACAAATATAGATTAATTAAATCAAATAATTAGCCAACTAAAAAACAAGCGCAATATACCGCATTGCGAAATTAATTTTCAAAATATATTGTTTTCTACTAATCCTTTGATTACTATCGCATCAATATGCAGGGTTTTAGCAACATCTCCTCGATGTTTTCAACATGTTGTACAAAGGACAAGACTATGATTCGAGATCAGGAAACACTCAAACAACTGGTAGATATGATTCGACAGTTTGTAGATGGTGTCCTTATTCCTCATGAGAATGAAGTCGCAGAAACAGATCAAATCCCTCAAGCCATCATTGAGCAAATGAAAGCTTTGGGTTTGTTTGGACTGACGATTCCAGAAGAATATGAAGGTCTTGGCTTGACCATGGAAGAAGAGGTATCTATCGCTTTTGAACTTGGACGTACTTCGCCTGCCTTTCGTTCACTGATCGGCACCAATAATGGAATCGGTTCGAGTGGTCTGATTATTGATGGTACCGAAACTCAAAAATCATTTTTCTTGCCCCGTTTAGCACGTGGTGAAGTGATCAGTTCTTTTTGCCTAACTGAACCAGATGCAGGCTCAGATGCTGCCTCTTTGAAAACCAGCGCAGTAAAAGAAGGTGAGTTTTATATTTTAAATGGCACCAAACGCTTTATTACCAATGCACCTCATGCAGGGGTATTTACGGTGATGGCACGAACCAATCCAGATATTAAAGGTGCTGGTGGAATTTCTGCTTTTATCGTAGATCGCAAAACTGCAGGAATCTCTCTAGGTAAAACAGATAAAAAAATGGGACAAAAAGGTGCACATACCTGTGATGTGATTTTTGAAAATTGTCGAGTTCCTGCCTCAGCACTGATTGGTGGTATTGAAGGTGTAGGATTTAAAACCGCAATGAAAGTCTTGGATAAAGGTCGCTTACATATTGCCGCAATCAGTGTCGGTGCTGCCCTACGCATGTTAGACGATACCTTAAAGTTTGCCCTTGAGCGGAAGCAATTTGGACAAGCGATTGCTGAATTTCAACTGATTCAAGCCATGCTTGCTGACTCCAAAGCAGAAATTTATGCAGCGCAATGTATGGTTTTAGATGCGGCAAGACAACGTGATGCTGGGCACAACGTCAGCACAGAAGCATCATGCGCAAAAATGTTTGCCACTGAAATGTGTGGTCGCGTGGCCGATCGCTGCGTACAGATTCATGGTGGCTCTGGCTATATCAGTGAATATGCCATTGAACGTTTTTACCGAGATGTGCGTTTATTCCGTCTCTATGAAGGCACCACCCAAATTCAACAAATGATTATTGCGCGAAATATGATTCGTGCTGCGTCTTAATTAATTTTTAGGCACTTTAAAACGATTTGAAGTGCTGTAAATCAAATGTAGGTAATGGATTATGGCGACAAACTACAATACACATCTCTCTTCAATACAACCTCATACTTGGAAAATTGCATTTATTTTTGCATTTTTAGCCTTGTTGGTGGATGGTGCCGATCTGATGCTGCTGTCTTATAGTCTCAACAGTATTAAGGCAGATTTTGGTTTAAGTTCCGTGCAGGCAGGTATGCTGGGTAGTTTTACCTTGGCGGGTATGGCTGTTGGTGGGATATTTGGGGGATGGGCATGTGACAAATTTGGTCGAGTACGGATCGTGGTTATTTCTATTCTCACCTTCTCACTACTTACATGTGGACTAGGCTTTACCCAAAGCTTTCTTGAATTTGGGCTATTACGTTTTTTTGCTTCTCTCGGACTAGGCTCGCTTTATATTGCCTGCAATACCTTGATGGCGGAATATGTACCTACACGTTATCGTACAACGGTATTGGGTACCTTACAAGCAGGTTGGACGGTTGGCTATATTGTTGCAACGCTACTCGCTGGATGGATTATTCCAGATCATGGCTGGCGTATGCTGTTTTATGTTGCCATTGTACCGGTGTTGATTGCTGTTTTAATGCATCTTTTGGTACCAGAACCACTCGCATGGCAACAGTCTCGTTTACAACAACCAACACGTGATAAAAACTCTGAGGATACTTCGGCATTTAAACTGATTTTTAAAGATAAACGAAATCGAAATATGTTTATCTTGTGGGCGCTCACAGCAGGCTTCTTACAATTTGGTTATTATGGGGTAAATAACTGGATGCCTTCATATCTAGAAAGTGAATTAGGCATGAAGTTTAAAGAAATGACCGCATATATGGTTGGTACTTATACCGCCATGATCCTCGGTAAAGTCCTTGCGGGGATGATGGCTGATAAACTTGGTCGTCGCTTTACTTATGCCTTTGGTGCGATTGGGACTGCTATTTTTCTTCCACTGATTGTTTTTTATAACTCACCCAGCAACATTTTATATTTACTGATCGCTTTCGGATTTTTATACGGTATTCCTTATGGTGTAAATGCCACTTATATGACGGAAAGTTTCCCTACAGCGATTCGTGGTACAGCGATTGGTGGTGCCTATAACGTCGGGCGTCTTGGTGCAGCACTTGCGCCTGCAACAATTGGCTACTTGGCATCAGGTGGTTCTATTGGTTTAGGTTTTGTGGTGATGGGGGCTGCTTATTTAATTTGCGGTGTTATTCCTGCCCTCTTCATCAAGGAAAAACTCTACGATCCGCAAAAATCGTAAAATTAGACCTTATAAAATCACTTATTCCATTTTAAAGCCAGCTAGATTTAGCTGGCTTTTTTGTGGATATCATTTTGAATTTACTCATCAAACCTTCCCTTTTTGATGGTTTTTCATTTGATATTTTTATCTCAATAAACTAAAATACCGCCAAGCGAAATAGGATTTCTTTTTATGAAAGATTTACAACGAGAGTCAATGGAGTTTGACGTAGTCATCGTAGGCGCAGGCCCTGCGGGTCTTTCTGTTGCGATTAAAATTCGTCAATTAGCGCTTGAAAACAATCTTCCAGACCTTTCTGTCTGTGTGGTTGAAAAAGGCTCTGAAGTTGGTGCGCATATCCTTTCTGGTGCTGTACTTGAACCTCGTGCAATCAATGAACTTTTCCCTGACTGGAAAGAACAAGGTGCACCTTTAAATGTACCTGTGACTGAGGACAAAACTTATTTCCTCATGTCTGCTGAAAAGTCTCAAGAAGCACCACACTGGATGGTTCCTAAGACCATGCACAACGATGGTAACTATGTTATTTCATTGGGTAATGTGGTGCGCTGGTTAGGTCAAAAAGCGGAAGAGTTAGAAGTTTCTATCTTCCCGGGCTTTGCTGCCTCAGAAATCCTTTATCATCAAGATGGTTCTGTAAAAGGCATCCAAACTGGTGATATGGGTATTGGTAAAGATGGTGAACCTACTCATAACTTTACCCCCGGCTACGAGCTTCATGCAAAATACACAATTTTTGCAGAAGGTTGCCGTGGACACCTTGGTAAACGTTTGATTGCAAAATACAACTTAGACCAAGATGCTGATCCGCAACATTACGGTATCGGAATCAAAGAACTTTGGGAAATTGACCCTACTAAACATAAACCAGGTTTAGTAATGCATGGTTCAGGCTGGCCTTTGGCAGAAACAGGTTCTTCAGGCGGCTGGTGGTTATATCACGCTGAAAACAACCAAGTGACCTTGGGTATGATTGTCGATTTATCTTATGAAAATCCACACATGTATCCTTTTGCTGAAATGCAGCGTTGGAAAACACATCCACTGATTAAGCAATATCTTGAAGGTGGTAAGCGTATTTCTTATGGCGCACGTGCAGTTGTTAAAGGTGGTCTAAACTCGCTACCTAAACTGACCTTCCCAGGCGGTTGCTTAATTGGTGATGATGCAGGTTTCTTAAACTTTGCTAAAATCAAAGGCTCTCATACTGCGATGAAATCGGGTATGTTGTGTGGTGAAGCTGTATTTGAAGCAATCCAAGCAGGTCATGAGAAAGGTGGCGATTTAGCGGTTGCGCGTGTCGCTGAAGGCGAAGACTTCTTTGCTAAAGAATTGACTGCATATACTGAGAAATTCAACAACAGTTGGTTAAAAGAAGAGTTACATCGTTCACGTAACTTTGGACCAGCGATGCATAAATTCGGTTTATGGATGGGTGGTGCATTTAACTTTATCGATCAAAATATCTTTAAAGTGCCATTTACTCTACATGACCTTGCACCTGACTTTAGTGCATTAAAAACTGTAGATGCTGCGACATTTAAACCGACCTATCCAAAGCCAGATGGTAAATTAACCTTTGACCGTTTATCTTCTGTATTTGTATCGAATACTGTCCATGAAGAGAATCAGCCAGCTCACTTAAAGCTGACGGATGCTTCTATTCCAGTCAATGTCAATTTACCAAAATGGGATGAGCCAGCTCAACGCTACTGCCCTGCTGGTGTTTATGAAATTATGGAAAATGATGATGGTTCTAAGCGCTTCCAGATTAATGCTGCGAACTGTGTTCACTGTAAGACCTGTGATATCAAAGATCCATCTCAAAACATCACTTGGGTAACACCGGAAGGTGGTGGTGGGCCTAACTATCCAAATATGTAAGCTGGATACTTAGGACGATGCTTTAATGCTGCTCACCACTAAACATGCGAGTGTTTAGATAATTTTGTGTAGTATTAACAGCGTCTTTTACCCCAATTTGTCGAGTGATATAAGCTCTTCATTTTCATTATTTAGGTAAGTTTAGTTCCCTAGGGAGCTAAACTTGAAAGAAAAATAGAATAAGTCTTGGCTCAAATTAAGTTGACTACAACTTAATTTTGCATTTAATTTTACTGATTAAAAGACACAAATGATTGAAAAATGATAAAACTAAAAATTAAAAAACGGTTATACCCTCTGATTATAGTTATATTTTTCCCCACTACACTTGTATTTGCAGAAAGTTTTGAAAAGCTACTCGAAAAAGCCAACAATGGAGAAGTAAAAGCACAATACCAAGTGGGTTATCTTTATAGTAATGGCAATTAGGGTGTATCCTTCGATGAAGAAAAAGGTGTTTTTTGGTTTAAAAAGGCCGCAGAAGCGGGTGATTCAGAATCTCAACTCAGTTTGGCAATGAGTTATTTATGGGGATCAGGTATCCGCCAAAATACCCGTAAAGGTATTGAGTGGCTAACCAAATCTGCAAATCAGAACAATGCGATGGCGCAATACAATTTATCTGAAGAATATTCAGATGGGAAGAATATCAAACAGGATCAAAATCTTGCACATTATTGGCATCTTAAAGCGGCTAAAAATGGCGATGTATCAGCACAATTTAAATTGGGAACTCTATACTTAGATGGAAATTTAGGCTTGCCTCAAGATATCAATAAAGCGAAAGCATGGTTAAAAAAAACCGCAGACCAAGGCTATGAATTGGCTCAACAGCAATTGGCTGTATTATAATAGAGCCAACTAAATATACGTTTCTTTAAGCAAATGATATAAATTATTTTTCTTAATATTATCTGTTTCAACTAATCTTTTTTTAAATAAGTGATTTTATAATATTAAACACCTCATGACTTTTAACACTTAAACAAATACATTGGTCAAAGGTTGCTTTTGAATTCTGTATAAACTCATCTTCCATAACATCTAAATGTAAATGGCTTTCTTTTTGAACTTTTTTGTATAAGTCAAACAAATCATGCTTGTAACTCGATTTACAATTTACAATGAAATCATTAAGTTCTCGATCAAGTTCTAAACGCATATTTTCAATGAAATGCTGACGTGAAGCTTTATTATTTTCAGCATAAAATAAGCGTGTTTTTTCATAAGTGCCTTTATGAAATATCATTTCATAAATTTTCATCGTAGATAATTACCTATAGATTCATCTTATGATTCTTAAAAAGTAGAATTCATACATATGTACTATTTCTTAAAATTTATATGTGCTCATATTGAGATGAGCACTTTTCAGTCTTTTATAAACGTATTTATCTGTTGCTTTTAGCTAATCTTAAAAACCCCTATTTCCCTTGGGGAAGGGAAATAGGATCAAGGCATCAAGAATCTTAAAAAAGATCCCCCTCTAATTCTGTAGAATTTATCACATTAATATTCATTTAATCAATACACCATCAACAAAAAAACAGACAGTTCTGTATTCTTTTGATCAATTATTAAGCACTCACAATTCAAGCTATTTTCCCTCAAAATTGAGTCGACATGTGTAATAAATATCTAACACCAATACGAATAAGCAAGCGCAGTTAAGACATGTTTACAAGCCGTTGTCCTCCCATCCATAATATAAGTATTTTTAACGCCATGGTATAACGTGATAATTATCATCCTTTTAAATTTTTAAATTATTTTTTATTTTAATTATCCACTGACTAAATATCTTCTTTCAAATAATTTCCACATTCATTTGGGTGAATGTTTGAGGCTTTGCTTTTTTTAAGATTAACAATCAAATTTTAATTATTTTTAGCTTAAAAATTAACACTCTAAACTTAACCTAATTTTTTAGAAAACTCAGTCGACACGTATGTCTCATAAAAACCTTTTCACAACACTTTCTATTGCATTATTCAGTCTTTCAATTTCTGCATGTAATAATAATGATTCAGATCACTCAAATACGGTAGTTGAAACCAAAAAACAACCAAATATTTTATTTATTATGGCAGATGATTTAGGTTATTCAGACTTGGGAGCATTTGGTGGTGAAATTCGAACCCCAAATATTGATGCACTCACCAAAGAAGGTCGGATTTTAACGGACTACCATACTGCCCCGACCTGCTCACCAACGCGTTCACAATTAATTTCGGGGACAGACCATCACTTAGCGGGCATTGGGGCTATGGCTGAGCTCACCCCTGCTCACTTAAAAGGCCAGCCGGGTTATGAGGGCTACTTAAATGAGCGCTCACTCTCAATTGCAGAAGTGCTCAAAGATAATGGCTACCGAACCTATATCAGCGGAAAATGGCACCTCGGTTTAACCGCTGAAACCAACGCACATGTAAAAGGCTTCGATCATTCATTTACGCTATTACAAGGTCTAGATTTACACTTTAAACAAGCGCCTAGTGCCTACAAACGGAATGCCACCTATACGGAGGATGGTAAAGTTGTTCCAATTTCAGCATTACCTGATGATTTCTTCTCAACCAATTATTTCACCGATAAATTAATTAGCTATTTAGAGTCAGGAAAAAATTCAGGCAAACCATTCTTTGCCTATGCTGCTTACACAGCTCCCCATTGGCCCTTACAAGCCCCAACTGAATATCGTGACCGTTATCGTGGCGTTTACGATGCTGGTTATGATGTGATCCGCAATGGTCGTATTGCCCGTCAAAAACAACTTGGTCTGATTCCAGCCAACTTTACTGCAGCCGAACCGATTGCAACACAAAATGCACCCCAAAAATATGGCAAATGGAATGAGCTATCCACTGAGCAAAAAGCCTTAGAAGCACGTAGAATGGAAATCTATGCAGGTATGGTCGAAAACCTTGATGCTAATATTGGACGGGTGATTGAGTATTTAAAACGCAATAATTTATACGAAAATACTTTAATTTTCTTTGTTTCAGATAATGGGGCTGAAGGCTTTATTCGCGGTAGTTATGGAGCTGAATCAGGTTTTGATAATCGGGTGAATAATGTCGGTACATCCAGTTCTTATCATTATGTCGGTCCGCGTTGGGCTGAAGTCAGTGCTGCGCCTTTCCACTTATGGAAAGATACTGCAGGTGAAGGTGCAACCACAGCACCAGCCATTGTTAAACTTCCTCATCAAAACAAAGCGCAAGCAACCTATCATGGTTTTGCTTCAGTGCTCGATGTTTTTCCAACTGTTTTAGATTATGCCAATATTGCCGTCCCACAAGGTCAATATAAAGGCCGTCAGATTAATACTCCAAGTGGTTACTCTTGGAGATCAGTGCTTGAAAATAAAGCGCAGACGATTCGCCCTGTAAACTTTAGTTTTGCTGATGAATTGCATGGCAGTAAATATGCGCGTCAAGGCGATTGGAAAATTGCTTTGCAAGGTAAAGCAGAGCTTGGAACGGGAACTTGGGAATTATATAACTTAAAAAATGACCGTGGTGAAACCCAAAACATTGCAGAAAATAACCCAGCAAAACTACAAGAACTGCTTGATGTGTATAACAAATATACCCAAAAAAATGGAGTCAAGGAATACAACATTCAATGAAGTTTAACCCCCTTTTAATTTCACTGTGCAGCCTGTTCCTTGTAACAGGCTGCAATAAGGTTACGCCCGACTCGCATCATTCTCCCAAACAAACCAGCAAAGTTTCTGCACAGCTTGGTTCATTGCAGCAATGCGAACACTATTCAGGTTTACCTAATGCATGGCAAAAAAAGCCAACAGCGGGGATGGTTTGGATTGCCAAAGGCTCATTTCAGCTCGGCTCCGATAAAGCCTATCCCGATGAAATTAATTTTGGGCAAAAACAACGCCAAGTTGAGGGTTTCTGGATCGATCAAACCGAAGTGACTGTGGCGCAGTTTAGTAGTTTTGTAAAAGCAACCGGCTATGTAACCGACGCAGAGCAACAGAAACAGGCAGCTGTATTTTCACCAGATGCCAATAAGCCTAATCAGTGGTGGCAACTCAAGTCTGATTACACTTGGAAAACGCCCAATGGCGCTTCGGGTCAAGCTCCACGCCCTGCTGAACCTGTTCGCTATGTGACCAAAAATGATGCTGAACATTACGCAGTTTGGTTAGGACGAGATTTACCTACCGAACAAGAATGGGAATATGCTGCAAAGGCGGGCTCAAAAACCGATACGCCACTGCATCAAGCGCCTCAGGATGCCCATCAACATCCACAAGCCAATTATTGGCAAGGTGAATTTCCACTGCATAATTCTGTTGAAGACCATTTTGCAGGTGTGGCACCTGTCGGCTGCTACCCTGCCAATGCGTTCCAATTGTTCGATATGATTGGGAATGTCTGGGAGTGGACCTCTTCTGTATATCAAGGCGCGCATGATCAACATATGGGAAATTATACTGATCTGCGTCAGCAAAGCATTGCAGCAACCCAATATGTGATTAAAGGTGGTTCTTTCTTATGCGCTTCGAGTTATTGCTCTCGTTATCGAAATAGTAGTCGATATCCGCAAGAGTTTGATTTGGCTGCAACGCATGTGGGGTTTAGAACAGTATTACGAACTCACCCATGAGACAAGGATGGGTTAAAATCTAGAGATCTGGCGAATTTATACACTTAAATATGAATTCGCCTGCTTTAAAAAAGAAGGGTTGAATAGAACAAAGCAACACTTAACCACTTTCGCTACAAATCAGCACTTATACACGTTTACGTTTTTCAATCATCTTGCCAAATACCAATCCCAATTCAAACAACATCCACATTGGAATTGCCAACATGATCATCGAAATAGCATCTGGTGGTGTGACAAACATCGCAATAAAAAAACAGCCCACAATAATAAAGCGTCTTTTTTCCACCAATGTTTGCGTGCTGACCAAACCGATTAAAATCAGTACCAGTGTAATAATTGGAATTTCAAAAGTGACCCCAAACACCAAAAAGAGTTTTAAACAAAAACTTAAGTAACTGTTAATGTCCGTCATTGGCGCAACGGTATCAGGTGAAACACTGATAAAAAAATGCAGAATCGAAGGCAAGGCAATAAAATAGGCAAAGGCAATCCCTGAATAAAACAAGCAAATACTGCTCAATAACAATGGGAATGCCAGACTCTTTTCTTTTTCATACAACGCAGGTTTAATGAATGCCCAAATCTGATAAATAATAAAAGGCATCGCCAGCATCAGCGCAATAAAGAAATTCAGTTTAAAAGGTGCCATAAATGTTGCAGTTACATCTGTAGCAATCATAGTCGAACTGGCAGGTAATTGGGCACGTAGTGGTTCAGATAACATTGAATAAGTTCTGTTTGCAAATGGCAACAAACAGAAAAAAAGCACAATCAATACCCCGATAATTTTAAACAGATGCTGACGCAACAGCATCAAATGTCGGGTGATCGGCATTGCTTCAAGCTGAGTCGCTTCTTCGGAAACTTGCTCTTGCAGCTGTGGTATCATTGACGTCATACAGCCACCTTCAATTGCGATATTGACTTGGACTGAACAAGATCAATGCTAAGTTTTTCATCATTAGATTTAGCTTGTTTTAGCCAGATACTTGGCAAATAGCCTTTAGGAATATCACATGAGACAGGTCGATGAATCTGCTTCACCCTCAGCTGGGCTATTTGCTGTTCTTTTAATTGCGGTTGTTCTAATTGCTGTTTCTCTAATGATGCTGGCGCTTGTTCTGGCTGTATAGCATCTCCAGACATAGCCGATAATTGCTGTAGCTCATGCATCTGCGCCTGCATTTTTTGCTCTAATTCTTGAATGCGCTGCATCTCATTCTGCATCTGTTCGCGCAATTCAGATAAGCGTAATTCTCGGTCAATGTCGTTCTGAACATTGCTGATGAGACGTTTCAATTTACTGTACCATTTCGCAACAAAACGCGCAGCTTCAGGGAGTTTATCTGGTCCTAACACCAGCAGCGCAATAATCCCAAAAACCAATAATTCAGAAAATCCGACATCAAGCATATGTTAATTCTCCAGTTTTAGTGCTTTACCGTAGAGTTCACATCAGCATTGCTATTTTGATGTTCCTGTATTCTTGGTTCATTCAGTGCAGCAGTGGTCGTTTCATCATCTTGAATTGATTTTTTAAAATCCTTCACCGCACCGCCGACATCTTTACCTAAATTTTTTAATTTAGATGTGCCAAAAAGTAAGATCACCACAATTGCAAAAATAAGTACGTGCCAAATCGATAATCCAGCCATGGTTTTTACTCCTAATATTAGGGTCTGTTGATATTTCATAAATGGCTTGCGTTGTAGGCTAAAATTGATCATGAGACGTATACGTCGTAAAACATAAATGAGAATAGCGAGACTATTTTCCAGTTTCATAACGTAGGCTGAGATAATTTTAGCCACACCCCTGAGCAAGAACAAAGCATTGCTTTGTTTGCAGCGCAAGGCACAGCGAGGGACTACTGAAGAAATTACCCGATAGCAATCACATCTAAATCTTCTTCAGTAGTCAGGCGATATAAAATTAAATAGTCTTTTATTAAGCAATTTTCTTAATCGAACGGGTATTGACCAATTGATTATTCAACACCACTTGATGCCCACGTTTTGTATCCACAGTATATTGCGACTCTTTAATGGTATCGACATAGATCCAGTCAGCTTGAACCTGCGTTGCAGTAAAGCTGACATTCAGATAACCACGTTGATTTAGATTGGTATAATCCAATTCATCAATCAGTGTGGTAAACGCCATTTCAAACTGCTGTAACTGTTCCACTGGAATATTGAGATACTTTTCAATTCCCGGCGATGACACTGAACTTGTCGCCAGCTCGACACCGACAAAATCACCCGCCTGACTATACAACTCTGATGACCATGCATTATGGGTATCACCTGCCAGCACTACGACCTTCTTGTTCAATGCTTTTAAAGTGTTATATAGAATTTCTCGTTCAACATAATAACCATCCCAAGCATCTAAATTATAAGGTGCAACAGTGGTTAAACGTGCCTTTTCAATTGCTGTCAATGTTGGATCGCCCTGTAGAACACGCATTTTCAGTTGCACTAACTCCATAATCATCGTATTGATTTGATTTAAAACCTCTTGAGTTGCATTTCCACTTAGAACAGCGCTCAACGGTACCAATAATTCAGCAGGGATTAATATCTTACCCATCAACACTTGCTGACCCAATACATTCCAAGTTGCCTTGGATTGAGCCAACTTTTGCTGTAACCATTCACGTTGGGTATACCCCATCAAGGTTCGATTCTGATTGGTTAAGTCAGTCTGAAAACGTTGAAAATCCATACCAGAAGCGGTGATATAATCGGTATATTCCAGTTGCTTATCTCTGGCAAGGATACGGGTATCTAACATGGTCAATTGCACCAGTGAACCAAAGTCAAACTGGCGATAAATATTGAGATGATCATTTGCGGAAATAGGACGAATCGGCATCCACTCAAAGTATGCTTGTAATGCTGCAAGTTTACGGTCAAGGAAAGCCCCTTCACTGGCTTGGTGATTTTCAGCACCTTCTCGCCATGTATCATTTGCCAACTCGTGATCATCCCAAATCACAATAAATGGATGACGGTGATGCAGTGTTTGTAAATCTTTGTCTTTACGATATAACGCATAGCGTTTGCGATAATCATCTAATTTAATAATTTCTTTATTATTGTCCGTAGGCAAAGTACGCCCTAACTTCACTGCATCTTCGGTTGCATATCCATCTTGACCATATTCATAAATATAGTCACCCAAATGAATCACCACATCCACGTCTTGTTTAGCCATTTCACGGTAAACATAGAAGTAACCTGCTGGATAATTCGCGCAAGAACATACAGCAAAACTGACTTTGCTGGGGTTGATTGGTAGCGTTTTGGTTTGTCCAACTGGTGAAACTTTATTGCCAAAGCTAAAACGATAGAAATAGCGTTGATCTGGTTTTAAATTTATTACATCAACTTTTACGGTAAAATCTTGTGCTTTTGCAGTGGTGACTTTGTCTGTTTTAATGATTTGCTTAAATTGATCATCCAAAGCAATTTCCCAAGTCACTTGCAAACGTGCGCTGGTATCATTCGGCGTCAAACGTGTCCATAAGATCACGCGATCTTGCAAAGGGTCTCCACTGGCCACCCCATGTTCAAAATTTACTTGTAGTGTTGTTGACTCACGATCTGAACTGTCATTACATCCTGTAAAACCCGCAGATAAAGACAGTGCTCCGAAACCGAATAGACTTTTTTGAATAAGTTCCCGTCGTGTAATTTTGGCTGTCATATTTTACTCCTTAAACTATGGCTACATTACAAATACTAAATAAGACCTAAATTTATTTATTCTCTACGGTCTCATTAACTAGATTGATTCATTGAATACACTTACATTAATTGAGAATATCTAACGATTTTTCCGTATCATAAATTTTTTCCAAACTGATAATTCTCCGCTTATCATATCTGTCACTAAAAATTTCTTTTCTAAGTGCTTCAATTGATTTTTCCTGATCAAGCATATTCAAATCACGCCGCAAAATTTCACCTCGCTTTTGCGTATATATTTCTGCTTGGTTTTTAAATTGCGCTCTTGATTTATCAACAGATTCCATCCGCTCGGTCACTTCAGGACCAAACACTTTTAACCGCTCCTAGCGTATTTATAAAAATTTTCTTGTCATGGTCTATATCGTCGTTTCAAACTAAAATATATACCAAGATCCACAAATCCTTCGTGCTGTCTTATCGATTGATATTGATTTAAATCATGTCTTAAAGTTATAAAAGTTGTGGAATTTTATTCATAAATATTCACAACACAATGTTAAAGTATAAAATTTAGAAATATGCGTATTGACATTTCACCACGAATTCGTTGACAAATTGCGACAAATATAAAGATCGATGTATATAAAATATTTTCTTTTAGGATTTTAGTAAATTCAATTGAATTAAGCATACAAATAAAAATCACTTTAATAATAAAAATCTTATTATATTAAATGCTTAATTATTATGTATAATGATCAAAAAAGTCAGGCTATAAATAAAAAAATTAAAATTTTATCATCCAAGGTTATTATTTAATTTTCATTTGATTAATATCATAAATATAATCAAACCAACTCATTATTCATACAAGTGATTTACATCTAGTCATTGATCATAAATAAAGCATATATTTTTGTATAAACTTTTAGAAACTATTGGTTATTAATCCGTTTTTTGCACTTTGAATCATAGATGGTTGTCCTACCATAGGGCGACATGGATGTCGCTGTTGGTATGGGCACAGGACATACCCCTCGCCCATGAGCAAAAACAAAGCACTGCTTTGTTTGCAGCGCAAGGTATGGCAACCCCTACGAAAAGTGATTTAAACTTTGAACATAAGGTGTAGCTTTGGAAGCTTTTTATAAGCAAATAATTTATTTTTCCATGCAATTGATTTAATTCAGAATATTAAATAAAAAATTATATTCTTGTGTATGAGTTTTTTGACAAGTTGATTATAGATCCTTTATTTTAAATAAAAAATGATCACATGCAGTGAATTATATTGCTATTAAAATTTCCTCCTACCTATAAAATAAGCCTAGGATAAGGAGGAATTTATGCTGGTTTAAAGTTTCAAAAAGCATTAATGGATATGTGTAGTCAAAGTGCCATTATCCACATTATTATCTTGACGAATTTTATCAGCTTGATCCTTCCTAAATGCGAATTGCCATTGAGAAAACTTAGAGGATTGCTGACTATCTGTCATAGGGTAATCCATTATATTGTCTGTAAAACCTTGATAATACTGTATCTTCTTTTCAATAGAATCAAATGAATGTAGTAAGCCAAAACTATGAGAAAGCTCATGTGAAAATGTTTTAACAAAATCCTCTTTAGCATTCATGGCATCACTAAAGATTGTGACGATGTTTCCCCATTTTAATTCATTGCGCTTTTCTTCATTATTCATATCTTCATATTTTTTTATCCTCGGTCCCATAAATTTAGGTTTTGGTTTGTAACTCGCCGTTCCAAAAACCTTAGACCATATCGGATAAGCAAGTTTTTTTCCAGTAGCAGGATCATTGCAGATGGGTGGTTCTCTCAGGGCTATAGGCGCAAAAAAAACATAAGTCCGTTTTTCAATATCATCGTGTATAGATATTAGTCTGTCCTGAATTTGTCTTTTTCGCTCATACAGATCTCTTAACTCTCTTTCAAATTCATTCGAAATATCTTCTTCCATTTGATTTGTCTTTCTTATTCGTAAATTTTCCTTCTCCTGCTCCTTTTGACTAGTTTGAATCTCTAAATATTTTTCTCCAGCTGCTATTTTTATTTTATCGGTCCACCATTTTTTAACAAAATCACGAACTTCAGGGTCATTTTTTGACAATAGGTCTAAATCAAAGATCTCGGTCTTTACAACTTCAACGATCATTAGACATTGATTAAATATTCTATTTTTCAATTCCCATTCATAATTATTGGATCTTTTTAGTACTTTTCCATTGACCTTAACATCAATAATAACCAAACTTGCTACAGCAACTTTATCATTTTTAGCAATATAAATAATTCCAACATCATATTCAGTTTCACCTCGTTTAGCCGTGACTTTAATACTTTCGTTTTTTGTTAAAACACCTCCAGAACAACGAATCGTAATGGCCTTATTTTTTTTATATAAATATCTTTTTTCTGTACCTAAGTTTACTTCTAAACGTTTTGAATCAATAAATTTGCTTAGTGGTTCTTCTATATAGCATGTCTGTTGGTTATTATTAAAAGTTGAAATCTTTATCAAATCATTCGATGCTCTAAACGTTAAAACAGTACCATTACTGGTTAATTCTTGCTGACTACAAGCATCTATGGAACTCTGGTGTATTTCTAAATCTAGACTAACACCTTGCTCATTTATTTTCTCACTGCCCAAAGTCCCTTTACAGTCAGTTGCAAAAATTGACAACCATGATGGTAAATAGCCTTCTTTTTCAATGAATTCATTTACATCTTGATAAAAGTTTTCATATAGAATGCGCAAAGAAGGCTGACTATATGCATAAATAACGCAATCCTTAGTACCATTTATTGCAAGTATTGGATAAATATATTCATCACGTACCCAATCAAAGCCAAATTCACCTTTATATTCTTGTGTAGTCTGACCAATTTCATATGGTCGTCTAAAATGTACACTAAATTTTCTTATACAATTTGCAACTAAATCATCTTTTTTAGGGCTAGCGGTTATTTTACGCATAATACCAATCCTGATTATTTTTTATATCCAAATAAAATTCTTTATATATCAAAATTTTATATAACTCATAATATTCATTTAAACCTAGTCCAACCAACATCAATATTTGACTTATACGGTCAGTTTAAATTTAAACAATCTTCTTTTAATCCAAATAGATATACTGTCTTGCTTCTGTTTTACATAGTGTGTTGTATATCACATCTTAGCTTGGTCGCTTTTTAGTATTATAAAATATGAGTCACTCGTCTAGATCTATTTGTGTTATTTAAAGATATATCATGTGATATTTTTATTTATAAGCTTTGAATAGGTGTTAAAGTTCTTCTGTTGAATTAAATAAATCCTCTCTGTTTTTGAGTTTTAGATTGTGAGTATACAATATAAGAAAGTTACCTTTATTGATTAATATCTGATCTCATACACATAAATATAGAACCACTTTAAGATTCAATTTATTGAATATTTCTAAACACTTCATTTTTAAATATAAATATCCCACCTCACATATCTAAGTGACTAATAATTAATAAATTACCGCTCAAAATCAATAATAATTTTAATCACATCTGCAGGTGCCGATGCTGCCAACTTAAATGCCTCAATACTTTGATTAAAATGAAAATTTTTTGAAATTAGAGGCTTCACATTAATTTGACCAGAAGCAAGTAGAGCGATAGAACGTTCATAATCATTTGCATAACGGAAAATTGAAATTGTCTCAATCTCTTTGATCTGCATGGCAACAATATCCATTGGTACGGGTTGTTGGGGCATCCCAACAAAAACCAGTTTGCCTGCAGGTTTTAGACAATCTGGCGCTGCTGCAATTGCACTTGCATGACCACTACAATCGACAAATATATCTGCACCACCAGCAAAGTGTCGCTGCACAAAGCACTTTAAATCCTCCTGTGCGACATTACACGCAATTAAACGCCCGCCATAATGCTGCACTAAAAAATCCAACTTCTGTTGTTTTATATCCGTGATGATAACTTGACTACAGCCTGATGCGAGTAATGCTAATGCCATTAAAGCACCAATCGTCCCAGCACCAGCAACCACAGCAGTATCACCAGGTGAAATACCCACTTTGCGAGCCACATGTACACCTGAGGCCAAAGGTTCAACCAGCACTGCTTCTTCGAGGCTGATATGGTCTGGCAACTTAAAAGTTAAATTTGCAGGATGAACCACAGACTCTCGTAACACACCATGCACAGGTGGTGTAGCCCAAAACTGAATATTTGGATCAAGATGATACCGACCTTGCATCGCTTCTTGAGAATTTGGCTCAAAAACCCCTGGCTCCATACATACACGATCACCAATACTTAAATGCTTAACTGCCGAACCCACTTCAATGATCACCCCACTCGCTTCATGACCAAGGATCATCGGAGCATTGACAATAAAATCACCAATCCGTCCATGCTTATAGTAGTGAACATCACTCCCACAAATGCCCACTTTAGCAATATTGATGCGGACATCAGTTGCGCTTAGATATTCATTGATCTCAATATCACGAATTTGCAGTTTATCTTTTTCTTCCAGTACCAATGCTTTCATTGTGATTGCTTCCTTGGGTGTTGTTTTGCATTGTTGCTTTTTTTGTTTTGACTTTCTTCTGTTGCTGACGTATTCCACTGTGGTTGTATTGCAATGGTTGATGCCATTTTTAATTGAATCACATTGTTAAAAACGAGCGATCTTAAAAGACCACTCTTTTTTAATAATCAATCAAAGCATTACCACCAATATTCCAATTGAGCACCAAAATTTGAACCATGGCTAACATTCTGAAAATTGTTATTCGGCATAGCCAAATCCCTCATTTTTTGTTCATTATCATTCCAAAATGCATAGGTGTAATAGAGGCGAAGTTCTGGACGATCATAATAACCCGTACCTCTCATAGACCACGTTGGTGCAAGCGTGAGTTTGGTCAGATTGCGAGTCTGGTCATTTGCTTTAATTTGGTCATAGCCAATTTCAGTTGAAATTTTAAAATGATCTTGAACCACATATGCCACCCGAGAGCCCACTGAAATCCAATCACGATCTTCTTGATTCTTTAGTTGATCTTTTTGATAAATAAATTGAGCTTGCCCATTGAATTTCTTACTGTCTGAAGTCCAATCCAATATTTCAAGAAAGCGCAGTGAAGAAGTATCACGATCCAGTTCAGGGTTTCCGGTATAACTCAACCCGATCCCAGCGCCTTGACCGTATTGTAGCGCCACGGTATTTTTACCATTCAATACCTCAGCCGTGACATTTTGCACAGTCAGAGCCCAGCCCATGTCATCTGCATCAATCAATGACAAACCAGTATTGATTTTATTTTTAGAACCAATTGGAATCCCTTTCACTGTCACATCATGTCGATTAATATATTTTTCCTGAAATACATTATCTTTTCGGGAAAACACATAACTTAAGGACAAATCATTGATTTTATAATCATCAATACCGAAGCCAGTAGCACTCTGATTCCAATAAAAGAAATCAGACATGTGAATGTCATTACGTTGATAAAATCTCCTGCCCGCCCAGACATTTGCCCCATTCAGATAGGAAATATTCCTCCAATCCAAATAAATCTGGTTCATTCGGGTAAAACCATTATTGTCATTAAAACTTAATGTTTGCCCATATTGGTTATAAAACTGAAGCATTCCGTTGATGTTAATCTCGGAATTATCTTTGAGTTTTATAAGGTTCTGTTTTGCAAATAATTCTCCATATTGTTCACATTCATTTCCAAGACGATACTTGGTAGGAGCACCAGTGAGTTGAAAACATTCTTGCGTTTTTCCATTTTCAGTTGCCCCTATTCCAGTACGGAAATAGCCACCAAATTCAATAGCAGATGCAATCTGAGACAATAAAAAAACCGTTGTTCCAACAATCCATAAGTTTGTTTTCATTTTAAATTCCTTTTTTAAGCATGAGTTTGCCTTATCCCCTGATATACTCAGTTGGATAGAATAAGAACATCACTCGTTAGAATTTTATTTATTTCATTTGAGCCTAGATTTTAATGATGAGATAAAACCATCTCCTTTAATTCATCTCATTGCCTTTATTTTCAAGCACATTGCACTTGATTTTTACTTAACGTAAATCCACAGGAAGTAAGTCTTCCGCAATATTTTGATAACACACAGGACGCATAAAGCGACGAATCGCCAGCGTGCCTACAGAGGTTGCGCCAAAGTTTGTTGAAGCTGGATAGGGTCCACCATGAACCATGGCATCACATACCTCAACCCCAGTTGGGAAACTATTTGCAAGAACACGACCTGCTTTACGTTCCAGCACAGGCAGTAATTGATTTGCAACATGATGATCTGCTTGATCAAGATGAAGCGTACAGGTAATCTGCCCCTCAAGGGACTTGGCCACTTGCATCAATTCACCCATATCCTTAACAATAACCACTAAACCGAGTGGTCCAAATACTTCTTGCTCTAAGGTCTTATTTTCCAACCAGACTTTTCCTGTTGTGACAAACAAATATGGACTTGCATTGCGCAACTCACAGTTTGAAGTGAAGACTTCGTCTACACCTGCTGTGTTTGCCAAACGTTGTTGCCCCTCACGATAAGCCTTAGCAATAGCATGGGTTAACATGACCTGTGCTGGAATAGACTCAAGTGTTTCCACGGTAGTTTGAATAAATGCATCTGCTTCTGAACCTTCAATCAATACTGCAACCCCAGGATTAGTACAGAACTGACCAGCACCTAATGTCAATGATTCAGCCCATCCTTTTGCAATTTCAGCGCCATGCTTTGCAATCGCATTTGGCAAAATAAACATTGGATTGACAGAACCCAGTTCACCAAAGAACGGGATCGGTTCTGGGCGCGTCACACAAAGGTCGTATAAAGCACGCCCACCATGCAACGAACCTGTAAATCCAACAGCTTTGATCAATGGGTGTTGTACCAAGGTTTGACCGACATCTAATGTTCCACCATGTAACAGACTAAATACGCCAGCATGCAGACCACATTTTTTAATTGCAGCATGAATTGCTTCAGCAACGATTTCCGCTGTACCCGGATGAGCCTCATGTCCTTTAACCACAACTGGACACCCCGCAGCCAATGCAGATGCTGTATCACCACCTGCTGTTGAAAATGCCAGTGGGAAATTTGACGCACCAAACACTGCAACAGGTCCAATTGGACGTTGTATCAAACGAATGTCTGGACGTGGCAATGGCTTTCGATCCGTAAGTGCAACGTCATGACGACGATCCAAAAATTCACCTTTCAATATATGAGCAGCAAATAGTCGAAGTTGCCCCACAGTACGTCCACGCTCTCCTTCCAGCCGCGCCTTCGGTAAACCTGTTTCTAGGGTTGCAATCTGGGTAATCGCATCGGCCCTTACTTCGATTTCATCAGCAATAATATTTAAAAAACTAGCTCGCTCCTCAAGCGCTGAATAGCCATAAGACCAAAATGCATCTTCAGCAGCCTGGCAAGCTTCATTAATAAGTTCACCATGACCAATAGAAAAATTAAATTTTGAACCTTCGGTAGGTTCATTGCTAAAGGTCTGATCAGTAGCAACCCAGTTCCCTGCGATTAAGTGCTTACCATGTGGTTTAAAAGACATTGTGCTATTTTCCTATACCAAGTTGAGTAAATTAACCAAAATAACGGACGCGGAAAGCATCAATCAGTACAGCAATGAAAATCATGATTCCACCAATCATTCCGACATAAAAAGATGGAACGTTAATAATCGCAAGTCCAACTTGAATGATCGTAAGTAGTAATACACCACCTAGCACACCTTTCACATTGCCACGCCCACCAAACACACTGACACCACCAATAATTGGTGCCGCAATCGCATAGAGTAGATAACTTGATCCCTGATTTGATGTAATCGCCATTTGCCATGAAGCCAGTAAAAACCCTGCAAGTGCAGCAAGAAATCCTGAAATGGTATAAGTCATGATCTTGATACGCTTAACTCGAATCCCAGCAGAGAGTGAGGCAGCAGGATTTCCGCCTACAGCATAGATAGAGCGACCTAAAACGGTATGCTTGAGCATCACGCCAATAATCAACAACATGATCAGAAACACCACAGGCATTATTGGCCAAGTACCTAAAGTTGCTTGCCCAATCCAGGTATAACCTTCCGCAAAATTATTGAGAGTTTTTCCTTGTGTTAAGGCCAAAAGCGCACCCTGAAGAATAATCATCATTGCTAAGGTTTGGATGAGTGCAACCATTTTTAATTGGGTGATACACCAACCGTTAAAGAACCCAATAAAAGTCCCGACCAATAAACCCAGTAAAATCGCCGCAAACCATGGCAATCCCCAATCAGAATAAGCAAGCGCACCAACAGCTGCGGAAAAACCCGCATTTGCTGGAATTGAAAGATCGATTTCAGCAATCAATAGAGGTAATGCTACAGCCAAGCCCAAAAGACCTAAAACTGTTGCCTGTACCATGATATTTTGTAAATTAAAAATGGTGAGAAAATATTCATTAAATGCACCAAAGATGATGACCAAAGCAATCAACCAAATCCAAACAACATTGTGGAGTACCCATCCTAAAATTTCTCGTGTATTTTTCTTTGGTGTAGCCGTTGGGATCTTATTATCTACTGCTAGTTCATTACGCATTGCATCTCTCCTTACTCATTCCGTCTATCCTTCTCATGGTCTAGTGACATCATGCTTGAACAGATGCACGTAGACGGTTGACAGTAATATCCTTACCCGTCAATGTTTCTTTTACAGTCCCTTCATCAAAAATACAGACTCGATCAACCACACGTACCAATTCATCCATATCTGTTGAAACAATGATGACAGCAACACCAGCACGACTCAGCTCATCAATAATGCGCAATACATCTTGCTTCACCCCAATATCAATTCCACGTGTCGGTTCATCCACCATCAGCAACCGTGGTTTTGCTGCCAGTACTCGTCCTAGGCAAACTTTCTGCTGATTACCACCGCTCAATGTATCCACTGCATATTCAGCATTGGGAGCTTTCACCCCCATTGCGTTAAAATAATGCGTGATCACTAAAGCTTCTGCCTTTCCATCGATAAAACCTGACTTAGATCGAAGTGATAAAGAGGAAAGTGCGATATTAGAACCAATGGACATTTGTCCAACTGCACCATCATGACGACGATCATCTGAAAGATAAGCAATTCCCATATCAAAGGCTTCGTGAGGGGATGTTGCTAAAGGCCGAGCGTCTTCTCCACGCATTGAGATCAAGCCTTTTGCAGGATGTAATCCAAAAATTGCTCGAGCAATTTCTTTTGCACCTGCGCCAGGTAGACCTGTAAATCCAATCACTTCGCCTGGACCAATCGTCAGTTGATCCAATGCCAAATCTTTCCCATATATATTTTTTAAAGAAACTGCTGGCGTTTGACCGGTGTAATCACATCGCTCCCGTTGAAAAAGTGCAAGGTCTCTCCCAATCACCAATTCAGTCAGTTGTTCAGATGTCATGTTACTCACGTTTTCAGAACCGCCTGCCAAACGGCCATCACGTAATACGGTCACTGCATCACAAATTTCAAGAATTTCATCGTTATAATGTGAAATAAAGATGAACGTCACACCCGTTGCTTTTAATTTATGCATAAAATCAAATAATTGACGGCGATCAGCGACTGTTAACGCAGCTGTTGGCTCATCCAAAATAATCACACGGCCACCAGAGAACATCGCCCGTAAAATATTCAACTTACGTCGCGCCACCGCATTTAAATGACCTGCTAACGCTTTGGCATCAATATTCGTTCCTTCAAGCATGCGACTTGCATTACGACATAAAGTTTTCCAATTGATAAAACCCTTTCTATTCGGCCAAATACCCAACATCAGATTTTCTTCTGCTGTCATGTTATCGATGATCATCGGCTCTTGTGTCACTAAAAAAACACCCGCAGCCTCCATTGTCTTCACATCAACATGCGCAAGTATTTGATCATTTAAAATAATCTGCCCAGATGTTGGAGTGACTTGTCCCGAAATGATGCCAACCAGTGTGGATTTACCCGCACCGTTTTCACCAAGCAGTCCATGAATAGAACCTTTTCGAATTTCAACTGTCACTCCGCGCAAAGCTTGAACCACACCATAGCTTTTAGTCACATTTTCAATTCTTAGAATCTTCTCATCAATTGCCTTTTCTATATTCCATTCATGTAATCCCATTTTTTCTCTCAACATTCCTTATTTGTCACCATTGGAACAAGTCTTTCACCCTAAATACTAATTAAGCATATGGAATGCCCCAATCCTTCTCGGCCACAGTCCCCCAATGTCTTGTATCACTCGCATTTTCCTTATTGATGACAAAAGCAGGAATAATCAGTGTTGGTCCTGTCTTACCCTTTACAATTTCACCCCTTTCCCAAAAGTATTTTTTGTTTTGATATTGACCCAAAGGAACTGCTTCATTCTTCAATGAATGTTTAGTTAACATCTCAACAGCAATCTCGCTATAAGCAATTGGATCTTGTGATACACAAGCATCCATATAGCCGTCTTGAATCCATTTCAAAGCAATTGGCTCACCATCAATCGTCACAAAAATAACATGGCCTTCCTCACCGACCTTCTTCCAGCGATTTCTTTGTTGCAATGCAGTTGCAATTCCGCGCGCAGGAGAGTCTGAGGGGGCATGTACTGCATCAAGATCCGGATGCTCAGATAAGGTTGACAGTGTCACCGCAAGCATTTTTTCAAGTTGCCCTTCACTAGGCCGAGACAAGTAAGTAATTTCTGGGTATTTTGCAAAAACTGAATCCATCCCTTCTTTACGTAAACGCCATGCAACGGAAGCTAAAGCACCAAAACAGTTCAAGACTTTACCTTTTGGTTTTCCATACTTTTTGACCAGGCGGCTCACAATTTCCTCTGCGGCAATGACACCGCCTTGAAAGTTATCAAAGCTCACAGTAATTGCGACATCACCGCCATCGGCTGGCGTATCGATGATACCGACTGGAATCTTTTGCTGGTTATAGCGCTGGATTGCAGAAACTATCGCCTGACTATCGATTGAATCTGAAATAATGGCAGATGGTTTTGACAGCAGTAAGCTCTGCCACTGCTCAAGCTGACGGGTACTGTCAAAGTTTGCATTGGTGGCCTGAAAATCACCTGAGTTTGCTTTCACTGCTCGTTTGACTGCTTCTTCTTGAATCACAAAAAAGTAGTAATCAAGACTTTTATTGGAATATGGAATTGAAAGACGAGTTGCAGTTGATGTAGAACGACTACATCCTATAAGCCCTCCCCCCAAACTCAGTCCTATACCTGCTGCAACTGCGCTTTTAAATAGATTACGGCGGGTTATTCCGCCCTGATTTGATTTTGTCATTGGAATATCTCCTTTATTCCTTATCTATTAAATCTAGTAATACTACATTTTTAATTAAACTGTCAATAACATCCCATACAGAATATTTAAAAATAATCTTTAGATACAATAAATAGATACTTAAAATTAAACAATAAAAGCTTAAATATATAATAAACACGGATATTTAAGAGAAATATCAACCATTTTATTCTGGTAAATCGATTTTAGTTTTATAACAATAAAATATAGTTTTACTATATTATCGCATTTTGACGTAAGAGGTCCCATCAAAACACGCCACCACCATCCCCACCGCTTCACGGGTAAACAGACCATTTTCGACCACACCCGGAATTCGATTGAGCTCAATCTCTAATGGTGATGGATCTTTGATTATTGGCCCACAATGGCAGTCTAGAATAAAATGACCACTGTCTGTCACGACGGGTTGCCCATCACGCATTCGACGTTCAATCCGTATATTGTCAATACCATGTTCTGCAAGTACACGTTCAACCATGGGTAAGGTTTGCTTCCATGCAAATTGCACCACCTCAACTGGAAGCGGAAAGCCACCCAAACAATCGACAATCTTGGTTTCATCACAAATACAGATCATTTGTTTAGAAGCATGTGCAATGATCTTCTCCCAAAGCAAACACGCACCACCGCCTTTGATCATATTAAACTGGTGATCAACTTCATCTGGACCATCAATGGTCAGATCAATTTCACCGATCTCATTGGGATCCGTGATTTCAATCCCCACTTGCTGTGCCACCTCAATGGTTGAACGAGAAGTGGTGGTACACGTCAGGGTTAATCCATGTTCTCGGATGTGTGCACCCAACTCTCGAACAAAAAAATGCGACGTCGTTCCAGAACCTAAGCCCAATTTCATCCCATCATGGATAAAATCCTGAATTACTCGGCGTCCTGCTACTTTTTTTGCTTCATCCTGTTGATTACTCATTCAGTACTCCTGTTACTTACGCAGCTTCACTGCTGTTTTTAATCGATCAAATCTTATGCGTGTGCCATAAATCAAGCGCCGGCAATTGATCAGGAAATTGACTACCACTTGCGATTGCAATCGCAGTGACTAACATATTGGTCACCAGATGATGGTTCAGACGTGAAGCCAACGGCGTCATAAGCTCAGTATGCTCATAAGGCTGCACGGCAATCAGCACATCTGAAATCTGCGCCAATGGACTATCATGTGCCGTAATCGAAACCACTTTTGCACCACGTTTACGGGCAATGTTGGCAATCTCAACCATTTTCCGCGTATGTCCAGACTGCGAATAAATCAAAATAACTTCTTCAGGTTTGGCGCTATCGGCATGAATACGTTGGTGCTTTGTACCAAGCAAGGCCTGACAGCGGATACCCAGTCGTTGAAATTTATGTTCTGCATCCACAGCATTGATTTCAGACATTCCTGTAGCATAAATGCCAACCCAATTTGCTGCTTGTAGGCAACCTGCTCCCGCCGTGATTTGCTCTGGCACTAAATCTTCGGCCAAGCGCTGAATTGCATTCAGTGAATTACGGCATGTTTTCCGCACAATATTTTCAATACTGTCATTCGGAATAATTTGCTCATAAGCAAATGGTGCAGATGGCACTAAGCTCTGCGCCAAATGAAGTTTTAAATCCTGATAGCCCTCAAAACCAAAACGGCGACAAAAGCGCATAATGGTTGGATCACTCACAGAACAGACTTCTGACAGACTCGCCATACTCATCTGAATCACTTCAGATGGCGATGTCACCACAAAATCAGCCACACGTCGTTCAGCACGATGCATATTTTCACTTTCTTGAAGAATCCGCTGTAACAAACTGACGGTCATACCACCACACTCCTAGCCGCCACTTGACAGCACATCAAATCAAACTTGCAATAAATCCGCCAAACGACTTAAACGTTGTTTGGCGGAAATTTTCACTTCTGGGCCACCGCCCCAAGGTACAACAAAAAAAGGCACCTCTGCACTCACTGCGGCTTGTTGATCAATGGGTGTATCACCAACATAAGCCCAGCCACCAGAAACTAAATTCATCGCTTCTGCCACAGCGAGTAAATGTTTCGGATCTGGTTTGCAGGCAGGCACAGCATCTGCACCTAATGCAACATCGAATAATTCAGATAAGCCCAACTGCTGCAACACTTTAGCAGTGATCGCATGTGTTTTGTTGGTACAAATACCCAATTTTATACCTGCCGATTTTAATGCCTCAAGATCTTCCCGAACGTGTGGGAAGATTCGGGTATGACCAGCTGGGTTTGCCATATATGCTTGCTGATAACATTCTAAAGTTTGCTGTAATGTCGCTTCGTCATATACAACAGCCAACTCATCTAAAATATCGATAATCAGCCGACGTGGGCCATTACCAAGAAATTTCTCAACAAAAGTTGCTTCAAGCTTTGGCCAGCCATTTTGAGCAAAGCCAATATTTAAAGCCTCCGCAATATCGGGTGCACTATCAATCAGCGTGCCATCTAAATCAAAGATAAATGCAGAATAAACCGTCATAAAAAGCTCCTGAGAATTATTGGTCAAAAATTGGAGAACTAAGCGCAGTGAGCGTTTTCCCCAATATGGGATAGAGACTGCGATACAACTCATGCGCTTGTGCATACACATCAGCAACAACAACATTGGGTTGCTCTCGCGAGATTGCACGAAAGTTTTTAATTGCATTCGATGCATTCGGCCAAACCCCAATTGCCAAACCCGCAACCAATGCTGCGCCAAAGGCTGCACCCTCAGCGGCGCCATCTGTTGTCACGACATCACAACCGAATAAATCTGCTTGAATTTGTCGCCAAAGTGAAGACTTAGCACCCCCACCAGAAGCTTTGATCACATGTTTTTCAATGCCCAATGGCTTCATCAAAGAATACATATCAGCCAAAGCATGAACGGTGCCTTCCATGACGGAGCGGGCAATATCACCACAGTCATGTCGTGCAGTTAAACCAATCAGTGCGCCACGCGCTTTAGGGGCAGCATGAGGACAACGCTCACCGTAAAGATAAGGTAGAAACAGTAAACCCTTCGCACCAGCCGTACTCGCTGTGGCCTTTTCAACAATTTGATCAAATGAAAGATGCTGCCCCCCATTGGCATAACAAAAATTCTCACGAAACCAAGTCATTGCACTGCCAGCATTGAGAGACACGCCCATACAATGCCATTTATCAGCAGCCACATTACAGAAAACCTGCAAACCTCCTTCAGGGTTATCTTGTGGCGAATTTAATGCAGCAGCGAGAATCCCCCCTGTACCAAGTGTAGTTTGCAACTCACCAGGCTCAATAACACCTGAACCAAAAGTTTGAATCACGGAATCACCACCACCACCAGCTACAGGCACCCCTTCTGGAAGGCCAAATAATGCTGCACCTACTGCTGAGACTCGTCCTGAAATCACTTGCGATTCAAATACCGGTGGAAGCATCTCTGGATCAATACCGATCTTTTCGATTAAACCCGTTGCCCATTGTCGTAAACGCACATCAAATAAACCTGTACCAGAAGCATCAGAAACTTCAGTAGCAATCACACCAGTCAGACGTAAACGTAAATAGTCTTTCGGGTTCAATATGGTTCGCAGACGTGCAAACAATTCAGGCTCATGACGTTGCATCCAAAGAATTTTGCCACCTGTATACCCGACTAACATTCGGTTATTGGTAGCAGCAAGCAGTCCATTCAATCCACCAGCCGCCACAGCAATATCATCGCATTCAGTTTGATTACGTTGATCATTCCATAGAATGGCTGGGCGTAAGACTTGCTGTGAAGCATCGAGTGGAACCAAGCCATGCATTTGTCCAGACAATCCAATACACAATATTTGAACGGGTGGCGCTTTTTCCAAGGCTCCAGCCACAGCCTGACGCGCACCTTCCACCCAAAGTTCAGGATCTTGCTCTGTCCAACCTGGTCGAGGTCTGGACAATGGATAAGTTGCGATATCTGCTGAAACAACCTTCCCATCAATATCAATCAATAAAGCCTTACATCCTGAAGTTCCTATATCTATCCCTAGAAGTACTTGCATAAATCAATTCTCCACACCATGGTGTAAACGAACATGTTTGAAATTAAAATATTCAAGCAATCCTTCACGACCATGCTCGTAGCCAACACCACTCTGCTTACGCCCCCCATAAGCAGCATTCATAATTCCAGCATCAACGTTATTAATCGCGACATTCCCATAATCAAGACCCGCTGAAACTTTATGAATTTCTTTCAAATTTTGTGCATAACAATAAGCCGCCAAACCATAAGGGGTATCATTTGCAAAGGTGATTGCGTCATCCAAATGATCAAAAGGTGCGACCCCAACCAAAGGGCCAAAGGTTTCTTCTGTCATGACTTGCATACTATGGTTACAATCCACGATCACAGTTGGGCGGAAAAAATGTCCTTTTGTATATTGAGTCCCTTCAGGAACCTTACCGCCAGCCACTAATCGTGCGCCTTTAAGCAAAGCATCCTGAAGATGTGAACGCGTTTTATCCAAAGGCTCGACAGATGCCATTGCGCCTAAATCAGCAGATGGATTTTCCAAGCCATTATCAACACTCAATGCATCCGCGGCCACAGCAAGTTTAGAGACAAATTCCTCATATACTGAGCGATGAACATAGATACGATTGATGGCAATACAGATTTGCCCACAATTTCGAAAACTTCGACGTACTGCACCTTTTACAGCTGCATCAATATCTGCACTCGCAGTCACGATCAAAGGACAATTACCACCCAATTCTAAAGTCATACGTTTCACTTGAGGGCAGCTTTGCTGTATATGCAAGCCAACTGCGCTTGACCCAGTAAACGCAATTTTATCCACTTGCGGATGCTCTACCAGTGCTTGGCCCACTTGTGAGCCTTTCCCCGTCAACACATTGACAACACCTGCTGGAATACCTGCTTCATGGCATTTTTGTGCAATTGCTAAAGCGGTAAATGGGGTCAATTCAGCGGGTTTAATTACAATGCTACACCCAGCGGCAAGACTGGCACATAATTTCCATCCAACCAATTCAGCTGGATAGTTCCATGGTGTAATTGCAGCAACTACACCAATAGGTTCACGTACAACTAAACTTTGGAATCCGGATTGGTCATTTGGAATAATTTCACCATGTACACGTGTGGTTTCTTCAGCATAAAAATGGCAAGCTTCAGCAAGTTTCAAAATCTCACCTTTCGCTTCATTGACAGGTTTACCTTGTTCAGCCGTCATAATCATCGCCATATTCAAGGCATCAGCAGCAATAACATCACCTAAACGATGCAAAGCTATTGCACGAGTTTTTGGCACAAGCTTAGACCATGAAGCAAATGCATGACGTGCAGCAGAAACAGCCGCATCAATCTCATCAGTTGTTGCTGCAGCAATATGACCAATCACCTCACCCGTTGCAGGGTTTAGCACAGGCAAGCGAGGTCCTTTACCTTTAGAAAATTTTCCATCGACATATAAAGTACCGTCGAATACAGCGATTGATTCAGCTAAAGCATTATTTTTCATCATTTACTTCACGCCTTCCTATGCGAGTAATCTTGTTATTCATTGTTAAAATATATAGTAATACTATTTTTATGCAAGAATAATTTATAAATTATCTGAATATCCTTTGGGAAAATATCAAAATCAATAATAAAAATAAAATAATTTATAAATAAAAAACAATTGTATACACACAAAACCCATAGATATAAACGAATAATATCTGCATATACTCAATACACTACTTGACCAAAGCTAAAATTAAAAAGTAGTATTACTAGATAGAAGAAATGATAAACAAAGGAAGGATTCTCCATGTTACCCACATCACTCAACAGCGCCAAATTGGTTGGACGTGTTTGGCTTCCTCATAAAGGCCCCTCCGTTGTCATCTTACGTGACAATATACTGATTGATGTCACTGAGTCAGTCATCTCAATGGCTGACTTTCTTGATAATGATCCTGCTGGTCGTTTCGACAAAATCAAAGGTGAAGTGCTTGGTAAAGTTGATGATTTTGTGCTTGAACCAGCGGAAATAGGCTACCATGCTGATCATCCTTGCTTACTTGCACCTTGTGACTTTCAATCCTTAAAGGCGTGTGGCGTTACTTTTGCCAAAAGTATGGTTGAACGCGTCATCGATGAACGAACCTCTGGTGATCCTGCTCGTGCCGAAGCATTACGTCAACGTATAGGTACACTGATCGGTGGGAGTTTGTCGAATATTCAAGCGGGTTCTGAACAAGCAGCCGAAGTTAAAGCAACCTTGATTGCTGAAGGTTTATGGTCACAATATCTCGAAGTGGGTATTGGACCAGATGCAGAAGTTTTCACCAAGTCACAACCCATGTCGGCTGTAGGTTATGGCGCACAAGTGGGGATTAATCGGATTTCAGCATGGAACAACCCTGAGCCAGAAATAGTGTTGGCGGTGGATAGCCAAGGCAATATTCGTGGTGCAACGCTGGGCAATGATGTCAATCTACGCGATGTTGAAGGCCGTTCAGCGCTCTTACTCGGCAAAGCAAAAGACAATAACGCATCATGTTCAATTGGCCCATTTATCCGTCTATTTGACTCAGATTTCACCCTTAGCGATATTGAGAATGCCACTCTTCACATGTCTGTAACTGGTGCAGAAGATGGTTTCAGCATGTCGGGACACTCCAATATGGCGGAAATCAGTCGTAAACCAGCAAATCTAGTTGCACAAACCTACAATGACTCGCATCAGTACCCAGATGGCTTTATGTTATTTTTAGGCACCATGTTTGCACCAACACAAGATCGAGAAGGTCAAGGTTCTGGCTTTACCCATAAACCTGGTGACGTGGTCGAAATCTCAACTCCGCTTTTAGGTACATTACGTAATACTGTTGTTTATGCTGATCAAGCACAACCATGGACTTATGGAACCCGTGCACTGATGCGTAATTTAGTAAGACGAGGAGTGCTCTAATGAAATTAGTGGTCACTGATCAAGCCTTTGGCAATACACGACATGAGCAAGCAGCCGCGCAAGTTGCTGGGGCAAGTTTTGCAGCATTTCAATGCCGTAGTGAAGCAGAAACAGTACAAGCCGTTGCAGGAGCAAATGTAGTACTCAACAACTTTGCACCAATGACCCATCGTGTGATGCAGGCCATGGCAGCTGGTGCAACCATTGTACGCTATGGTGTTGGTGTCGATAATGTTGACCTCGCTGCAGCGAAACAACTGGGCATACATGTCTGTAATGTACCTGATTATGGTATTGAAGAAGTGGCAGACCATGCTGCTGCCATGACTTTGATGATGGCACGTAAACTCAACCAGTATGATAAAGGTATACATGCGGGTGAATGGAAGATCGATCAAATGGTTACTGGCGTTCGTTCATTGCGCAATACCACAGTAGGTCTCATCGGACTGGGGCGAATTGCGAAAGCTTATGCCTCACGCCTAGCAGCCTTTGGTTGTCATATTATTGGCTTTGATCCTTATGTCACCGAAGCACAAGCAAAAACGGCAGGTGTTCGCTTGATGTCACAAGATCAAGTGATTTCTTCGGCCCATGTTTTATCACTGCATGTTCCACTGACCCCTGAAACTCGTCATTTAATTGATGCTGAGGCGATGACAAAAATGCCTCAGGGTGCAATCATCATCAATTGTTCAAGAGGTGGATTGATTGATGAAACAGCATTGGCAGCAGCCTTAGTCAATGGACAAATCTCAGGAGCAGGACTTGATGTGTTTGCCCAAGAACCCCTACCAATAGACTCCCCTTTGCGAACTGCGCCTAATTTAATCATGTCACCACACGCAGCTTTTTTTTCAGATACATCAGTGGATACCTTACAACGCTTAGCCGCTGAAGAAGCATTACGCAGTTTACGTGGTGAACCGTTACGATGCTCACTCATCACATAAAATCAGAAAAGACAAAGAGAAAAGATATGGATTATCGCAAGAAAATGGACTTAAGTAATAAACTTGCTCTGGTCACTGGTGCAGGTCAAGGCATAGGCGCAGCAATCGCTGAAGCTCTTGCAGCTACAGGCGCTGAAGTTATCTGTACTGACCTTGTTATGGATCGTGCAACAACAACTGTACAAGCGTTAAAGGCCAAGGGCTATCTTGCACGTGCGGAAAGATTAGATGTCACGAATAGTGCAGCGATTAACGCGCTTGCTCAAGCTTTACCAGCACTAGATATATTGGTATGTAATGCGGGCATTGTAACCAATACTCCGGCTGAGCACATGACAGATGAAGACTGGGATAATGTCATCAACATCAACTTGACTGGCATCTTTAAGACTTGTCGTGGCTTTGCCCGTCAAATGCTAGATGCTGGAGGAGGATCAATCATCAATATTGGTTCAATGTCAGGACAGATTGTCAACGTGCCACAACCGCAATGTCACTACAATGCATCAAAAGCAGGTGTCCATCATTTAACTAAATCTCTTGCGGTTGAATGGGCCCAACGTAATATCCGTGTGAATGCTGTTGCACCCACATATATTGAGACACCATTATTAAAAAATCTTGAAAGCCAAGATAATTTAATGAATCAATGGCTGAATATGACACCCGCTAAGCGTATGGGGCAACCTCATGAAATTGCATCTATCGTCCAGTTTCTTGCTTCCGATGCCTCAAGCCTAATCACAGGTTCAATCATTACGGCGGATGCTGGTTATACCTGTATTTAAGTTATCTGGTTCAGGTCTATTCATGAATGTTGGACCTGACCAACCCTTAAAGGGCTATCAGCTGATTGAAGTATTGGAACAGAATCAAATTATGGAGTATGTTAGAAATGTACTTGATCAGAAATCCCATAAAGAGGTTTGCCCGTGATTCATGTTCAACCATATGAATACACTAATTACAAGAGGTATTACTTAGACAACAACTGAAACATAGCAATGATTATTTTCGATACTATTTCGATATTAAAAGACCATTTAAACAAGAATAGACAAGGGACTGAACGAAATTTAATTGACCATAAAGAGAAAATTTTCTTGTAAATTTATTGGAATTTCCTCTTTTAAAAACTCAACTTAACGTATTAGTTTTAAATACACTCGTTTTAACTGTAACGTCCTAAATGATTAGGATATTTTAAGCAATGACATGAATAAATAGATATTTGTTATCAATACAGTAAAAATTAATTCTCATGGACAGGAATTAAAAAGGAGAAAGCTATGGCTGGTTTATCAATTTGGCATGTACTCATTTTTGCAATTGTAGTTATTTTATTATTCGGTACATCTAAACTCAAAAATATTGGCAAAGATGTTGGTGGAGCAGTCAAAGACTTTAAAAAATCAATGCATGATGAAGAAACAACGGCATTAAAAGATTCAAAAACGCTTGAGCATGAGGAGACTAAGAAACCATCAGATTCAACCATTAATAGCTAAGTTTTAGGGATGATATAGATGTTCAATGTTGGAATGTCTGAACTTTTTGTGTTTGGGATTGTCGCCCTTTTAGTACTTGGGCCAGAAAAACTACCAGAAGCCGCTCGTTTTGCGGGGAAATGGTATGCCAAACTCATGCATTTTGTGAACAATGCCCAACAGGATATTGACCGTGAACTGCGGTTATCTGAATTACGTGAGCAGGTCCAACAAGAAATGCAGCGTATAGCTGAGCTTGAACAAAAAATGCAATCTCAGCTTTTCGAACTACAACAGCAAACGGTAGAAAGCGAAGCAAAAGATCAGACCTATACCAGCACTACTGAAAAAGCATCAAAGTTAAAGAACTTGATTTACCATGACTTGTTGAATGAAAAAGCGTATTACTTCGTATATACACCTCGCTATTTGGAAAACTATTTACAGTATCAACAAAAACCATCTGATGATCATAAAGCCGTGCCAAAAGCCTCGTCTCCTGTAGAATTAAAGGTGATCGCATGAATACACAGCTCCCTCACTCCTCGCACCCACCAGTGATTTCGAAAGAAATAGCATCTGAAGAATTACCGGAAATGCCTCTGACTGAACATTTGGTAGCACTTCGTCAACACTTGTTTAAAACTATAGGGGTTTTATTAATACTATTTTTCTGTTTATTGCCCTTTGCCAATCGAACCTATCAACTCCTATCAGAGCCTTTAAGAGCACAGCTCCCAGCGAATTCCTCCATGATCGCTACAGATGTCACTGCAACATTTATGGCGCCCTTTAAACTTAATTTTTTTGTGGCGATTATGCTGGCAATGCCTTTTATTATTTACCAGCTTTGGAGTTTTATAAAACCCGCACTTTATGAAAAAGAAAGATCACTGGCACTTCCCTTGTTGTTAGGTAGCATCCTATTATTTTACGCTGGGATTGCCTTCGCTTATTTTATTGTACTTCCTTCTATTCTGCATTTTTTCATCAGTGTCTCACCCGAAACCGTCGCACCCATGACCGATATCAATAGTTATCTCAGCTTTTGTTTAAAGTTATTTTTGGTGTTTGGGGTGACTTTTGAAATTCCAATGATCACACTTTTATTGATTTTGATTGGTGTGGTTAGCACTCAAAGTTTAATTGAAAAACGCCGCTTTATTGTGGTGGGCTGCTTCTTTATTGCCATGTTTGTAACACCACCCGATGCCATTTCCATGATTATGCTCGCGATCCCAATGTGGTTATTATTTGAGCTTGGTTTGTTATTTGGAAAATTATTGGAAAAGCGAAGAAAGATCTAAAATAATTTAGAGCACCAAAAAGTTAAAATCAAAGAAATGGCATGCTCATCAATGAGTATGCCATGCAACATTATGCAATTTTAATAATCGGTTTGAGTGTAATACCCTTATGACTATCTATCGCAGCTTGATTGATTTCATCAAATGCATAGAATTTTACAAGTTGGTCAAATGGAAATTTCCCTTGTTGATATAGACGGACTAACTCAGGGATAAATTTCTTGGGCGAACCACTCCCCTCAACGACACCTAAAATAGTTTTCCCACCCAATAACAGATCATTTACATCAAATTGTGCAGTTGTGCCTAATTGAGGTGCACCTACTACGGCGATTTTACCTAAAATCCCCAGCGCATCAACACCTTGTTTTAATATCTCAGGTCGCCCAGTAGATTCCAATGCAAAGTTGGCTCCACCATCGGTAATCTCTTTAATCACCGCCACAGGATCTTGAGTTTTACTATTGATCACATGAGTTACACCCAATTTTTTTGCCAGCTCCAAACGAGATTCAACAATATCAACAGCGATAATGATCGAAGCACCACACACTTTTGCCGCAAGCAAAGCACTCAGACCAACAGCGCCAGCACCCCAAGTCACAAAACTACTGGCTGGTGTCACTTTTAAAGCATTTATACATGCACCCGCACCTGTTTGAATGCCACAACCTAATGGTCCTAATAGTTCGATTGGTACATCTTTGGTCACTTTAACCGTGTTATTTTCACGGCTTAAAGCATAGGTTGCAAAGGAGGATTGGGCAAAAAAATGATCATTAACCACGCCATGATCATGGGTACAAAGTGCATGATTCCCTTCTGAATCTGCCCCACTAAAATTTCGTCCAAAAAACTCTGAACAATAGGCAGGATTTCCAGTATTACATTGGCTACATTTTCCACAATACCCGTAACTTAAAACCACATGATCGCCCACTTGAAGCTCGGTTACATTAGGACCGATCGCCTCGATAATTCCTGACCCTTCATGTCCAAGAACAGCAGGCAGCGGAACCGGGTAATATTGATCACGTACAATCAAATCGGTGTGACACATTCCTGTAGCAACTACTTTTACCAATACTTCATCATCTTGAGGCTGACGTATTTTTAAAGTTTGCAGCTCAAAGTCAGCACCTTTACATGGGGTCACTGCGGCAATAATATCTTTTAATTCACTCATGGTTTAACGTCCTGTAATAATTTATTTAATTGTTTAAAAAGGATAATGTGGCGCTTGAGCCTGTACAGTAATCCATTGCCACTGGGTAAATTCATCGGCATTGGCAGGGCCGCCAATACGCGTACCATTACCTGATGAACCAAAACCACCAAATGGATTGACCGTTTCATCATTTACGGTTTGATCGTTGATATGTAGCAAGCCCACTTTAAGCTTCGCTCCGAGTTGCATACCACGTCCTACATTGGAGGTAATAATGCCTGCTGAAAGCCCATAATCGCCATCATTGGCTAATTCAATGACCTGTTCATCTGAGCTAAACGGGATCAACACCGCAACAGGACCAAAAATCTCCTCACTAAAAATCGGATTATTTGCAGTCACATCGGTCAGTACAGTCGGTTGAAAAAATACCCCATCGGCATGTCCACCGATTTCCAATGTTGCGCCTTCATTAACCGCAGCACTGACCAATTGTTCTACACGTTGTGCTTGTTTGGCATTGATCAATGGCCCAATGGTGACATTCTTGTCACAAGGATTCCCCACCACAAAATTCTGCACTTTTTCAATTACACGCTGTTTGACCTGTTGATAAATTTTTTGGTGAATCAAAATCTTACCTGAGGTCATACAAATTTGCCCCGAATGTAAAAATGCACCCCATGCAATATTTTCTGCAGCCAACTCAATATCCGCATCATCCAAAATAATCAATGAGTTCTTGCCACCCAGTTCTAGGGAAACTTTCTTTAAGGTCTTTGCCGCATTCGCCCCTACAATCCGTCCAACTTGAGTTGATCCTGTAAATTGAATACTGGCAATATTTTTATCCAAAGTCAGTGCTTCACCAACTTCTGCCCCACCTGGCAATACATGTAGTAGTCCCTTGGGCAATCCTGCAAGTTCAAAAATCCGTGCAATCACATAGCCACTGCACACTGCTGTACGCTCATCAGGTTTTAACACCACCGCATTACCAAAGGCCAAAGCAGGAGCCACAGCACGTAAAGCTAAGTACAGTGGAAAGTTAAATGGAGAAATGACCCCAACAACACCTAAGGGCAAGCGTTTCGCTATACTTAATTTGCCATTTTGCGTAGGTAATAATGTGCCCTGTTCAGTTGCAGGTGACGCGATACAATGCTTAAGCACTTGAATCGCTATGCTTACTTCAAAGCCCGCTTTCAGTTGTAAAGAGCCACTTTCCTTAACCAGCCACTCAATCACTTCCGCTTGATTTTCTGTCAGTAAAACAGTAGCTCGCTCAAACACTGCCTGACGCTCTTGATAGTTTAAAGCCCACCATTGTTGTTGGGCGGCTTTGGCTTGTTGTGCAGCACTCACCACATCAGCGGCAGTCGCATAACCGATTTCACCAAGCACTTGACCTGTTGCAACCTCAATCACACTGTAGCTATCTTGGGCAGACTGCCATGAACCGTTAAATAATTTTTTATCCCAAAGCTGTTTTGTGAATATAGACATGATGACCTCTTCAAAATTTATTTAGACAATTGCTTTACTGTTCTAACTGCATCCTTGTAAAAATGACGCAATCAATGTGTTACACCTGCTTTAAATTAAAAAATGTAAAAAACACGAAAATTCAGACCGTAATCCTTCCTAAATCCGCTTTCCGTTCGTGTGTCTGAAAGCAACTGCGCACTTAATTGAGTTTTTGCATTCAGCATTTGCTGAAACTCCAATCGCACTTGTTGCTTTTCCATGTTCTGATCCAGTTTGATTCCATCCAATTGTTGTTCACCCCCATAATTTGCGGCATAACCGAGGGCGATTCTCTGTTTAGAATTCAAGTCATAACGTAAGTTAAATTGAGTTTGATAGCTGGTCGCTTGTGAAAGTGTTTGATCGCCCTTTCCCGCTTCATCGTTGTCTCCATACCAAATCACATCTTGATAAAGTTCAAAAGCAAGCTTGCCATATAGTGGCTGTACCCATGCCAGTTGAAGATCATACTTAAATCGATTTTCGCCTAAATTCACCGCATCATTTCGATCATATTGCCCAACTGGCAGATAAATAAATGGGGTAAATGCCAGATAACGACCCGATGAACCTTGTTCAGGTTGATTAATCAACCAAAAAGCAGAAGCAATTACTGGATCTGCAAAACCTGAGGCATTGTTTAAATCAGTATCGCCAATTTGCGTATGCCGTACTGTTCCAAACGGTAAAATTATTTGAGGCGTTGCACGTAAACCAGCGATGTCGGTGTAATGAATTAAGCGCGCGATACCGATATCCGATTTAGATTCAGCTCTGGTTTTTTCACCATTTTGGTAATAACCCTCCATTTGACTATGTTGATAATAGAACACACCTGCATTAGTGCCTTTTGGCAACGCGGTATAATCCCCCACGTTTACGTCAATCGCATGGCTATACTGTACAAACATGCCACTCAACATAAGAAGCAGGCTATTTTTATTGCTAAAACACATCATCTGTTCCCTTTAGTTTCAAGCATCCTTTTCACTACTCATTGCACTTGTTTAAATTTTGAATCAAAAATCAATCGATTTATCCATGACGAATCGACCATCTACTACACTTAATAAATCGATTGATAGATTTGTTTTAATCAAATATGAGCCATAGAATATTTGCAGTTAGCGTGCCAATATTTTTATGATTAATAATCATATACTTAAAATAATGTTACCTTTCCAATGTCCAATAAATGGACAGCATTGAGAATACACTGTCCAATCAATGGACAATCACTGGAAGCCTAAAACAAGGATGAGGGTTAGCGATGTTGACAAGTAGATGAAATATTCTCTAAACAATTAAATATGGCGTTTGTTGAACTGGCCGTGAACGATAAAGCGAAATTATGTTAATAAGACAAAAATTAAAATATAAGTTATTAAAAACATAATATATGACTAATCCTTAAATTTACTATTTTAATAAATCGTAAGATCAGAACATGAAAGCTATAACGAAAACTGCCATGAATTTGAGTAAATAAATCCAAATTATTAAATATAATTAAAAATTCAATTAAATTTGTCTTAATATAAGGTTTTATGTTTTAATCTCTATGTTCTTCATTCAATAACAATAATTGGACTCAGTATGACGAAACCTAAATTTTTACATGAATTACCAATTGAACAGTTAAAACAGATGTCTCAACAAGACATAAAGCAAACAATAAAAGCAGAACAGCTTTATTTTCGGCATAGGCCTAAAAAGATCTATTACCTTGCGGTAAATGGAGCTAAAAGCAAAAATGGTGGATTAGTTAAAGCGAGTGCATTGGTAGGAAGCTTCTTAGAGAATGGTGATGAGATTATCCATAGCCCTAACAACTCTGTAGCTATAAATATCTTTATCGGTAATAAGGCCCCAGAAGGCTTTTTGTACCAAGAAGGTGTTAATCATGGCTAAAGGTTTTGCAATTCATAACTCTATGACAAATCATGGAGGAATCATCCAAGCAACACAACAACGAACATCCCAAATGGGAAACCTATTTCTACGTGCTGGAGATGGTCACTTTTGCCCTAAGTGCAAATGTTGGTCTGAAATTGTTAAAAGCCATGATCATATTATTATGGATGGCAAAGCTGTTGCTTATGTTGATGACTTATTGACTTGTGGAGCTAAAATTTTACCTAAACAAGATCATGTTGTTGGAATAAGTCAAGGGGAAAACTATAGTAAGAATACAAATTCATCAAGCTTTTTAGCTCAAGGCTTAACTCTATATTCAGGTCAATATCAGTTAGTAAATAATTCAAATAATCAACCTTATAGCAATGTAAAATACATTGTTATCTATGCTGATGGTCATACTATTGAAGGTGTCACTGATGAAAATGGCATGACAAAAAAACTAGAACTTACAGAAAAAGCAGAAGATATTGAAATTAAACTTTTTGAGGCTGATTCATGGTAGATCGATATCAGACTACAACAACCAAAATTGCAAAAGTAGAAATTGTAAAATTAAAATCACCTATCCGCCTTATTATTTATGGTGGATCAAGGAAATCAAGTGATAATTCAGCATTTTTACATGCATCTAAAAACGTAATTAAAGATTATAAAAATGATTTACCTGTCAAAAGCTTTTTTATAAATAATGGTTCTAGGTCGGTGATTAGTGCATTAGAAACTCAAGAAAATAATACTGTTCAATCTCTTGATCTGTTTTGTCATGGCGATTCTGATGGACTTTACTATATTCTAGGCGCATCTTTAGATAAGACAATAACTCGCGAAGGGGTATTCAAGGGGAAGTTAGCGGCCAATATTTATAAAACTGTAATGATGGCTATTTGGCGAGGCTATGACTTTGATGGTAATCGAATTAAAAATCAAGCTGCTATTTCGAGCCTAAAACTTAGCGTATTTACAGAGCAGTCTAAAATTGAAATTCATGGCTGTAATACAGGTCGTGGCGACGATTGCTTTGCTTCTGAGCTATCATCCCAGTTATATAAGGCTGGGAAAAAACAAGGTGTTGTTATAGCACATGCTACATCGGCTAATCCAAATATTGATGGCACAACTACAGCCTCAGAGCAAGATTATCGACATGGTACTCGAATTATCTATTACAGAGGTAAAGCAGTTAAAACTGTAACAAATTCGGGGCGTATCACCGCAAATACTATAAAGGAAGCACTAGGTGGATAAATGTTAGGTTTAGAACTATCAGAAGCTCAATATTGGATTAATGTTTATGGCATTATTTTTTCTATATTAGTTATATCTCTGTCAATTAATTTTACCTTTTTTATTAACGATAAAATCAATAGATTCCTCTCAATCTTGATCTGTACTGCAATTATCACTCGTATCATAAATAGAGTCTTTGCTATTTCCTATATAGGTTTGATGGAACAAGAGCCATTATTGACTTTTATTTTCAAAGGAACAGATAAAAATATTTTTTCTGGAATGATTCCATTTGGTATCTCTTTAATTGCCTTAATCATCTTAATTGGACGATTAATCTATAACAGAAGAAAGAATATTTAACCTAACAAAAAACAATAGGGAGGCTAAATGGAAAGTTACGATTATTATATTACTGTTTATTCTGTAATTCTCACATTATTCATCGCTTCATTAAGTCTTAACTCTATTTTCTTTATAAAAGATAAAATTAATAAAGTACTCTCTTTTTTTGTCTTTACAGGTGTATATTCTTTAATTTTAAGTTACTTTTTTGAAAAATCTTCAATTGGTTATACACAACAAGAACTTTTACCAACGTTTATTTATAAAGGATATAATTCTCATATATTCCAGGGGAATACATATTTATTAATAACTTTAGTCCTTTTCATTCTATTAATTATAAGACTATTAATTAATAGAAAAACCCACATGGACAAGTAAAGGATTGATCATCTTGAATTTTTCAGGCTCTCTTTCAACTGAATTTATAAAAAAAGCTTTAGTATGGTGAAGTCGTGGAAAATTATGAATACTGGATTAACGTTTATTCTGCTGTTTTTTCAATATTAATTATATCTTTAAGCTTAAATTCTATTTTTTTTATAAAAGATAAAATTAATAAAGTTCTCTCTTTTTTTGTATTTACAGGTCTATATTCTTTAATTTTAAGCTACTTTTTTGGAAAAGCATTTATTGGTTACACTCAACAAGAATTGCCTTTTAAATTCATTTTTGAAGGCTATAGGGCTCACATCTTTCATGGAAATATATACCTATTAATAACTTTAGTCCTTTTCATTCTTTTAATTATAAGACTATTAATTAATAGAAAAAACGCACATCGACAAGTAAAGGATAGAGCATCTTGAATTTTTCAGGCTGTATTTCAGCTGAATCTATAAAAAATGCACTAGAGGACTGAATAAAAAATTACAATTAATTGCCAATATATTTATATATCGTTGTTCTTGAAATGTTTAAGCGTTTCGCTGTCCTTGCGATATTGCCATTTTCTTCTTGTAACACCTGCACAATCATTTGCTTGGTCAAGCTATTTAAGTTTTTATTTTCATCTAATATCAGTTGCTCACTTTGTTCATTAATCGCTAAATCAGCTTCAGGTAAATATAAATGATTTAAAATTTCACTGTCTTTAAACGCTGCGGATAGCTTCACCACATGAATTAATTCACGAATATTTCCTTCCCATGTGTGCCTATTAAATTGTTGTTCTACATGGCTCGACCATTGCGCTATGCCGAATTGATCCAGAACATGATGTAAAATGACCTGTTTATCTTGACGTAAGCGTAAGGGTTGTAAATGTACCTGAAAACCGCAAATACGATAATATAAATCACGGCGGAATGACTGCTGTTGTATTTTATTTTTTAAATCCTGATGTGTTGCACATAACAGTTTAAATGCTGACTTGATCGGTTTACGTCCTCCAACCCGATAGAACTGCTGATCTTGTAACACTCTTAAAATTTTCACTTGTAAATGTAAAGGCAAATCACCAATCTCATCGAGAAAGAGTATGCCTTGATCTGCCAGTTCAATTAAGCCTTTTTCGCCTTGCCGTTTAGCACCTGTAAAAGCGCCGCCTTCATAACCAAATAATTCTGCTTCAAGCAAATGATCTGGTATTGCACCGCAATTAATCGAAATAAAAGGTAAATCTACATCGAGCTTCTGATGTAACTGCTGAGCAAAATGATCCTTACCTGTGCCGGTTTCTCCGGTAATCAATACAGGAATATCGGCTTTTAATGCTTTCAGCGCCTGATCAAGCAAATGCTGTGTCGTGATTTTGCTTGTTTTATTCTGCAACTGCCCATTCACACTACGTAGCTGGGCATAAAAAAATGCATGGTCAAAACTCTGAATTAAAAAACAATCACTCGAATTTAATGGATTCAAATGCTCAGTGAGTAAAAAATGATCCATTGGTTGCTGCAACAATTGCTCAATAGAACAATTCAGCAGTTTCAACGCCATTTGGTTGGCTTTGAGGATTTTTCCTGATTGATCCAGTACGATCATGCCCGTATAGGCATTGTCCAACAAATCTTTAGAATGTTGAAAATAAAGGACCCGTTGATCAGGTTGTAGTGCTGCCTGAATAATCTTATTTTCCAAAATATAACTTTGGTAAAGTAAGTGACGCAACCAATTGCTCGCCAAAAGCCCTTGTGGTGAAGTGATATCTAAAGCACCGAGTACATCACCACAGCCATTGAATATCGGAACCGATGCACAAGAATAATTTGAAAACTCATCTAGATAATGTTGATGCCCTGTCATGATCATAGGCTGTTTAGACATCACACTACATGTCGGTGCAATCGCACCAAACACAGAGGGCTCAATAATACGACCCGTGCATAAATAATGATATTGGTCATCTAAATCAGGATTGTGACGTTCAGCAATAATTTTAAGCTGATGATTAATTAAGAAAACGATAACATCCTGTTGCCCAAATAAGCGCCAGACATCATTTAATACACCTTCAGCCAATGCAGCTAATTTTATATCACCCTGTGAAAGGTCAGCGACAGGAAACTCGTCTAAGTCAGTGATTTTGGAGAAAGGACTTAAGCCTGAATTTTTCGCACTTTCCCAAAGCTGTAAGATGGGTGAATCTCGTTGCACAATCTCTGGCAGTTCTCCAGTATTGTAAAAGTTATATTTAATATTTTGCCAAGAAAATTCAGATAACCCATCCATAAGCCTATTCCAAATCCAGCAGTTGCTTTCGATCATCCCTTTGATGATCCTAATATAAAATCACCCTCTCTAGAATATGACAAGGGCTAAATACAATTAAATATGTAGCGCAAAATCTGCACCATCACAAAATCCCACACTGAGGTTTAAAATAAATATTGATGTAAATCACTTACGTTACACATTGCATACTGTCTTTAAATGCAGTCTAGACTTCATTCTTAAATGTTATTTTTCAATCTAAATAAAATGAAATCAAACAATATGTTTAATCAATGAAATCATAAATGGCGCAAATAACACCATGATAACCCCGGAAATAATCATGGATAGACTGGCAATCACCCCTTCCAACTCATGACGTTGTCTTGCTCGCGCAATCCCCATCGCATGAGCGGCATTTCCTAGAGCAGCGCCTTGAGCAATACGGTTTTTATAGCGCATCCATAACAGTAAAAAATCACCAAATAACATCCCCACTAAGCCTGTTATGACCGTAAACAAGGGAATTAAACTGATTGAGCCGCCAATCTTTTCAGTCAACTCCAAAGCAAATGGAATAGAAATCGAACGTGCCAAAAGACTATTTTTCAAAATTTCGTCAAAATTGAATATACTTGCCAATAGCCAGCTACTTAAGATCCCCACCAGCATAGACACACTAGAACTGACGATTAAAACGAAAAAATACTGTTTGACGATCGCTCTATAACGAAATACAGGAATCGCAAATGCCACTGTAATTGGTCCTAACATGGCAACCAAATATTGGGTGTATAGGTAATAGTCTTGAAAGCGATGCTGAAATATAAAGATCAAAATAATACTGAGACTCGGTACCACAATAATCGGAGAAAAATATATTTTCTGGGTAAAAACAAATAAGTGCTTTGCCACGAAGTAACACAGTACCGTCCACAGCAAGTAAAAAATCCCCCACAACTCCGTCATTCCACATCATCCTGTTGCAAGAATATTTTCACCATCAACACAGAGCTTGCCATCACCAAAGCGGTACTGAGTAAAATCACCACAAATATTTTCCAACCACTGATCAAAAGCAATTGCTGATACTGAATCACACCGACCACTGGCGGAATAAAAAACAGCAACAGCTCCCCCAACAGAATATCTGCACCTTGACTCACCTTTTCCAAGTTGAGCCATTGCATTTGCAATAAAATCAGCAATATAAAAAAACCTAAAACAGCTGATGCAATGGGTAAATTCAACAGTTTTTGCAACATATATGCAAAACCCCAAATCGCTATAATCAAGCTGATTTGGTAGCTCGCGCGCTTGATGGTGGTTAACTCAGATATTGTATAAAACACTGTTATTTACATCCGTATATTCATCATGACTCAAGGTAAATTTAACGGTACATACCTTTTTCAACTTAAAATTGAGGGATATATCCGTAGTTTGCAGTGCATTAAAGAAAAAAAATAGCTACAAAAGCAGCCGATAAAAATATAACAGTTTAGCCATTTTTTAAAAATCTGTTATATTTTTTCTCCTCATTTTCTGTACCTACAGCCAATCTAAATTATGGTGCAAGATCATAGGGTCTGTTGAAAGGTCGGCGATAATTGCGACAACGCATGCCATTTATGAAATATCAACAAACCCTAACCATTATTTCTAAGTAGGTAGTTTTTATGGAACGATCTATTGTTTTTTCCAAACTTAATCATGACGGTCATGGGTCTATAGCGATCCAATGCCTCAAGCAACGATGGGGCATGCAATGAGTCTCGGATTAACTGCACTAGAACTGGCAAGAATTCAGTTTGCTTTCACTGTGTCTTTTCACATTATTTTCCCTGCAACCTCTATTGGTTTAGCCTGTTTCCTTGCACTGCTGGAATGGAAATGGTTGCGTACACAAAACCCTGTTTACAAAGACCTATTCAAATACTGGATTAAGATTTTTGCTGTTGCATTTGCTATGGGTGTTGTTTCAGGCATTGTCATGGCCTACCAGTTTGGTACCAACTGGAGTGAGTTCTCGCGTATCTCAGGGAGTGTGACGGGGCCATTACTCACCTATGAGGTTTTAAGCGCATTTTTCTTAGAAGCTGGCTTCTTAGGAATTATGCTTTTTGGTTGGGGCCGAGTCACCGCAAAAGCACATTTTTTTGCCACACTCATGGTCGCTATTGGAACCTGTATTTCAATGTTCTGGATTTTATCCTCCAACAGTTGGATGCAAACACCACAAGGTTTTGCAATTGAAAATGGCATCATTGTCCCGACGGACTGGTGGGCAATTGTATTTAACCCATCGTTCCCCTATCGCTTTGCACATATGGCAACTGCTGCATTTTTAGTTTCCTCATTATTGGTTGTAGGCACAGCTGGCTGGCATCTGCTTAAAGGACGCCGTGATGAATTAATTAAAAAATCATTTTCTATGGGTTTATGGATGGTGCTGGTAACCTCTTGTTTACAAGTGGTTATTGGCGACAACCATGGTTTAAACACCTTAAAACACCAACCTGCGAAATTGGCAGCAATTGAAGGACACTGGGAAACCAACCGTGATCACGCGATGCCACTTCTGCTGTTTGCAACACCAGACATGCAACAAGAAAAAAATACGACTGAATTTGGTATTCCCTATTTAGGCAGTTTGATTCTAACCCACTCATTAGATGGCGAAGTTACTGGATTAAAGGATTTTTCAGCTGAAGATCGCCCAAATGTAGCTATCGTATTTTGGAGTTTCCGTGTCATGGTAGGTCTTGGCATGTTAATGGTATTGCTATCCTTAACAGCCTTATGGCTACGCAAAAAGAATCGGCTATACGAGTCTACATGGTTTCATAAATTCGCCATTGTGATGGGTCCAACGGGTTATATCGCTTTACTCGCAGGTTGGGTTACTACGGAAGTGGGAAGACAGCCCTGGGTGGTTTATGGCGTATTACGTACCAAAGATGCTTTATCACATACTGTAACAGCTGACCAAGTGGGGCTGAGCCTGATCATTTTTGTACTGGTCTATACCGTGGTATTTGGTGCAGGGATTTATTATATGTTCAGACTCATGAAATCTGGACCCGAGTTTTTAACGCGTTTAGATCCTGAAATAACCGGTTTAGGGCATTTTAAAACCCCATTACGACCACTCAGTGCTGTGGATGATCCAATAGATGGACAACAAGCGCCGCTAGATCAAAATAAGGAGAAACATCATGATTGATCTCGCTTTAATATGGGTCGGCATTATTGGTTTAGGCGTACTGATTTATGTGGTGATGGATGGCTTTGATTTAGGCATTGGAATTCTCTTTCCATTTATTCCAGACCCGCAAGAACGTGATGTCATGATGAATACGGTCGCCCCTGTCTGGGATGGTAACGAAACATGGATGGTACTTGGTGGTGCGGGATTGTTTGCAGCCTTTCCACTGGTCTATTCTACAGTACTCTCTGCGTTATACCTTCCCATTATCTTTATGGTGGTCGCATTGATTTTCCGTGGTGTTGCCTTCGAGTTCCGCTTTAAAGCAACTCGAACCAAATACTTATGGGATCAAGCCTTTATTTGGGGATCAATCTTATCTAGCTTTTTCCAAGGGGTTATCCTTGGTGCATATATCCAAGGTATTCAAACCACTGCGGGTATTTATAGTGGCGGTGTATGGGATTGGTTTACCCCTTTTTCACTTTTCACTGGTTTAGGTGTTGTGGTCATGTATGCCACTTTAGGTTGTGGCTGGTTGATTTTAAAAACGGAAGCGCGTTTACAAGACATCATGTATACGCTAATGCCAAAGCTGTTAATCACGTTAATGATTATTTTTGCTGCCGTCAGTATCTATACCCCGATCACACATCCTGAAATTGCCCAGCGCTGGTTTGCATCACCAAACCTTATCTATTTCAGCCCTGTGCCTATTTTAGTTGTACTCTTTTCTGGTTTAATTTTACATGCCTGTAAGCAACGACATGAGATCAAACCTTTTGTTTATACGCTGGCATTGGTTTTTCTGGCATTTACTGGATTTGTAATTAGTTTATGGCCAAACATCATTCCACCTTCAGTTTCAATTTGGCAAGCCGCTGCACCAGAATCAAGTCTTAAATTTACCTTGGTCGGTGCGGCAATTCTGATCCCAATTATTATCGCTTATACCTTCTTGTCTTATTGGGTTTTCCGAGACAAAGTCCGTATTGGTGATGAAGGCTATCATTGATCAAGGAGTTTTAGATGAACAAATACATCAAACAACTCAACCCAGCAACATGGTTTATTTTGTTGTGGTGTTTCGGTTTTGCAGCATTGGCTTTAATTGCGGGTTTGTTTAGATTAATGCTTAGTTTTGCCTATTAGGCATATACCTATTGATGATCTGACTAGCGAAGAAAAGATAAGCATTTAACTATGCTTATCCTTATTTATAGTCAAACCACCTAAATATTTATACAACTGATTTGCATCAAGTCATTGATCAGAAATGAAACTTAAGTATTTGTATAAACTTTTAGAAACTGCTGGTTATCAATTCACTTTTTGTGCTTTTGAAGCATAGATACTTATCCTACCGTGGGGCGACAAGGATGTCGCAGTTGAGCGGGGGTATATGAGCAAAAATAAAGCACTGCTTTGTTTGCAGCGCAAGAGCCCTGTTAAACGGAAGATTTTTGTCCCTTTTTATCTCTAAAAAGAGAGGCATCGCCTACGCAAAGATATTTAAACTTTGAATGTAAGGTGTGGCATTGCAAGCTTTTTAGAATCAAACAACTTATTTTCTCCATATAATTGATTTAATTAAAAATATTAATTAAGAGAAATTATATTCTTGTGTCTCAGTTTTTACAGGTTAACTATACTTGGACTCTTAAATATCCTGACTGCTAAAGATGATGTCCCTTATTTTTAATAGGGGCATCACTCGATTTATCGGATTAAGCAAAAATTAGAATTTAAAGGTATAGGTTGTGATAAAACGATTTTCCACAAAATCCTTGCCTGGCATATTTCCAACACCATATTTAATATCAGCATCAATATAGCGCCACTCTACCCCAAGACCTTTTAACCATCCTTCTGGAACAGTATAGTTTACAATCAAATTTTTCTCGGTTTCTTTATTATCCTTAAAACCAGCCCGATAAATGTCACTACCATTTAAATAACGCAAAGTTAACTTTAAGCCCGGTAGACCATGATCTTTAAAGTCATAACTATATAAGGCATGCCAAGTGAACTCTTTTGCTTTATAAAAAGCAATTGCAGACCAAGTCTGTAAATATCCTTGCGGAACATAACCATTTAAAAGAGGAATATTGTCCTCACCCATTTGTTTTTGTATACCAGCTAAAAATGTATTTGGGCCATGTTGCACACTCGCTTGTAATCCTAGAGATTGAACATCGATGTTTCCAAAATAAGCATCACCATCCTCTTTATAATTAAAATAGCGCGCATCTACTTTTAGCTTGGTCTCATTGACTTTTTCTGTATAAACCGCGTTGAAATAGTGTTGTTGATAAATATCTTCCAACTGACCAAACCAATATGAACCCGACAAGCTCGGCGTAAATTTATAGTCTAAGCCTATAAAATTTAAACCATCACTTCTTTTATTGGGATCTGTTGAGTTACCTAAAGTGAACTTTCTATATTCATCATCATCTCGGGCATTCACATGGGTAAAACGGCCTGCGGAAAGTTTTAAATTTTGAATGTCTTGACTGTCTAACATTGCTCCTGCATAAGTCGTCACCAATTGCCGAGAATCATCAATAAATAAAACCGGTGTTTTTGGGAAAAGCTCACCGACTTTAAGTTCTGTATTTTGGTATTTAACTTTTAAGGTTGCACCTAATTTTAAATAATCTCGTGCCTGTTGAGCTTCGTCTTGATCATATTTAAAAACGGTATCTAAGCGCTCATCATAACGGTCATTTAAACGTAATGCATATTGGAAACCAAAATCTAAACCCACTTGCAAGGGTGTGTCGCTATAACCCGACTCAAAACGTCCAGATGCAGCCTGCGACCAACTCCCCAGATCATTCGTGGTATCTTCGAAGTCGCGCTCAATATAGAAATTACGTAAATAAATACTGGTTTTACTCTCTTCTAAAAACTCAGCATAAGCAGTATCTATACTCAAACATCCAAACAATGTATAAAGTGCAACTCGTTGAGTTCTATAAAGCAAATCTGGCTTTAACATGGGAAATCCTTTCCTGAATATTTGAAATTCTTGTTGTGTAAGTTCTAAGGTGATCTTTGTCTTATCCTCAAGACAAAGACTTTTGTACTCCCTTAAAATACAAATAAATTCAAACCGATATGGTTAAGGGAATTCATCACCACGATCAATTATCGGAATTATTAATGTAATTTTCCATGTACAAAGCGGTATATATTTATACCTTTTACATCATAGCAATGATATTTTAAAATAGATTAATGATTTCCACGTAGTAAACATCTATTAAGAAATTGAATTATAATAATTTATTAATTAATCAACTGCGTATTGAGATTACCATTATCAACAGGTAATTTCATCATAACAATTTTCCCCTTTGCTGAGATAAATATACCTTTTAAGTATTTAAAGATACCGAATTCAGTCTAGATAAGGCTATAACATTCAATTAAGGTATATAGAAGGATTCATCAACGAAGCAATATCAGGAGTGATGCTGGCTCAACTCATAACATCTCTTAAAAGTGATAACGTGATCCAGCATTATGGCAAGATTAAGGAGATAGCCATGACAGCCAATAATATTAGAATTTTCGAGACGGAAGAAGTACAGAATTTCATTAATCTACTCAGCGGACTTGAGCAAGAAGGTGGAAATCCTCGCACTAAGCAAATCGTTCATCGGGTGGTTTCTGACTTATTTAAGACCATTGAAGATTTAGAAATTTCTTCTGATGAATATTGGGCTGCAGTTGCATATTTAAACCAATTAGGCACCAGCCATGAAGCAGGCTTACTTTCTCCTGGTTTAGGCTTTGACCACTTCCTTGATATGCGTATGGATGCAATTGATGCTGCTTTGGGTATTGAGAACCCAACCCCGCGTACCATTGAAGGCCCACTTTATGTCGCAGGTGCCCCTGTTGCCCAAGGTTTTGCCCGTATGGATGATGGCAGTGATCCAAATGGTCATACCCTGATTTTACACGGTACGATTTACGCGGCAGATGGCCAACCACTGCCAAATGCACAAGTAGAGATCTGGCATGCCAATACCAAAGGTTTCTATTCCCACTTTGATCCAACTGGCGAACAACAGCCTTTTAACATGCGTCGCACCATTATGACAGATGCTCAAGGTCAATATCGTGTACAAACCATTCTGCCTGCAGGTTATGGCTGTCCACCAGATGGCCCAACTCAACAATTATTGAATCAGTTAGGCCGCCATGGTAATCGCCCTGCACATATTCATTTCTTTGTAACAGCAGAAGGCCATCGCAAATTAACTACGCAAATTAACGTAGCTGGTGACCCATACACTTATGATGACTTCGCCTATGCAACACGTGAAGGTCTTGTGATTGACGCAATCGAACATACTGATGCAGCAACGATTCAAGCCAACGGCGTTGAAGGCCCATTTGCTGAAATGGTATTTGACCTCAAACTCAGTCACCTCGTAGATGGTGTTGATAACAATGTGGTTGACCGCCCTCGCCTACAAGCTTAATACAGCTAAAAGTCATATTGTGAATCTTGAAATCAGGCTAGCTGTAACGGTTTAGCCTGTTTTACTTTATGGAAAAGATATTTAAATGGATATTCATACTTTTGATGCAGCGACTAATCATGTTTTAGCCGCACTTCCTGAATACACGATACCATTGGCTCGGCTACGAGCCATTCTACAGGCAGGCCAATTTCCGACAGTGACAGTGATTGGTAAATATAATCATGGTAAAAGCCGACTGTTAAATGAGCTTATTGGTCAAGATATTTTCTCAGTAGTGGATAAACGAGAAACGGTAGCTCTCTCCGAACATCTGCAACATCATATCCGTTGGTTAGATGCACCAGGTTTAGATGCTGATGTGGCTACAATCGATGATCAACTTGCTCAAGATGCAATGTGGAATAAAGCCGATATTCGCCTAATGGTCCATTCAGTACGTGAGGGTGAGTTTGATCCTTATGAATTACATTTATTCCAGCAATTCGAGCAAGATGCAAAGCAAACTCAACGTCAAAGCTTACTGTTGCTTACCCAAATTGACCAAATTCCAGATCAAACCGTTTTAGCGCAGATTATCGATAGCATTCAAAATCAAGCACCAACTGCAACTGTACTACCTGTATCAGCTACACGGCACCGTCAAGGGATCGAAAATTCCAAACCTATACTGGTACAACGCAGTGGTATCCCCGAACTACAACACATACTTCATCAGATGCTTGAGCAAGTCCCCGCAATACGTCAATTTGAAAAAAAGCAGATCATTGTTGATCTAAAAATGCGCTTATCCCAGCAGCTAGAAAACATTCAAAGTAACATTCAGCAACTGACAGCAAGCTTACAGCAACAACGCCAAAATTTTGAGCGTGATCTCAATCAAATATTAGATAAAGTGCGTCAAGATTTACAGCCGGTCTTACAGATCTCTGGGCAGGATAATTCGCTAGAACCAGATTCTTTTGCCAATATGTATAAAGTGACCGCAGGCAAACGTGATCGTAACCGTATTCAAGTGGCTTATTCTCGTGCCTGTATCGAGATCAATAGCCATTTGGTGCGCTATGGTGTGATTGGTTTACCAGATACGCAAAAAAGTAATGTCCGTAGTCTAGATACGGTCATGGTTGCGGTGATGGGGGTCTCGGTCAAACTGCGTAAAGATCTCAATCTTATTTTTGTCGAAGAATCAGGTCGTGAACGTTTACGTAGTGAATTTGCCCATTATTTTGAATTGTCTTCTGATCGAATGGAGTTGCAACAACAATTACTTAACTTTCAGCAGCAACAGCAGCTCATCATACAAGCCCAGCAGGCATCAACCACTTTGGAGCTGGTATAATGACCGTCCATGATTCCCATGATTCGATTCAGACACTGATTGCGAGCACCCAAGCTTTTGATCAGCAGGAATCCGACATCATGCTACATTTAAATAAGATGCACACTTGGCATCAGCAACTGGCAATCAATCTCAATAAACAACGTATCAATCCGATTGGACTGACATCACATAGTCAGATTGCCCAAGACATTGCAACACTCAATTCGCAGCTTGAAAGTTATCTCAGCCATTGGGAAACACAATTAGAGACACTACATGCCGCCCAATCCATCGCAGATCATTTTGACGACAAGATTATTTTGCTGATTTTCGGAAAATTCAATGCTGGTAAAAGTTCATTCTGCAACGTATTGGCAGAGTGTTTTCATAGGCGTCAGGAAAGCATTGAATATTTTTATTTCGACTCAGGTGAAATTATTAAAAGTCAGGAGCGTTTTAAAGAAGGTGCCACAGAAACCACCACACGCTTACAAGGTGTTTGCTTAGCGGACAATCTCATTTTGCTGGATACTCCAGGACTCCATTCAGTTACGCCTGAAAATGCCGCATTAACTCAACGCTTTATGGATAGTGCAGATGGTGTCCTTTGGCTCAGTAGTTCCTCCTCACCCGGTCAGGTCAAAGAGTTAGCGGCTTTGGGGCAGGAATTACGTAGACATAAACCGTTATTGCCAGTGCTTACACGCAGTGATTATTTTGAAGAAGATGAAGTCGATGGTAATATTTGCCAGATTCTATGCAATAAAACGTCTGACCAACGTTATCTGCAAGAAACCGATGTTTATACTCGTGCTATTGACCAACTGATCGCAATGCAAGTTGATCCTGTACTGTTACAATCACCAATTTCAACCTCCTCTCAGATGTTGAAAAATGCGGATTTCAATGATCAGGCCATGCAAAATGCAGGTTTTAATCGTTTATTTGACGCACTTCTACATTTAATCCAACCTGCTCTGGCTTATAAACAGCGTAAACCAGCGGAAGCCTTGTTACATCATTTACAAGAGCAAATTCTAGCCCCCTTACAACTTGAGGTTGTGCCACAACTACATCAATTACAACAGCAGCTAAGCAATGCCGTGAGCGCTTTAGCACAACATAAACAACAAATCATTACGCAAACATGGCGCAGTATGATTGCATCTCTGCCAAGCTTATTAGAGCAACATTCCGAACAGCAAGCATTGGATGAATTGTATAGTGAACTGACCCAACAGGCTCAACAGCTTCTATCACAACATATTGCTAATACTTTATCGGATTATCAACTGCAATATCCCCCTCTCAGTCCGTTACAGTTTGCTGAGCATCTGGCTTATGAAGTGATTTATGCCGATGATGCAACCGAGATCTTAGCCATTGGCCATGACCGTTTATATAGCGAGATCTCACATAGTTTGTGGCAAAAGCTTGATCTATATAGCGATGAAGTTATCGCACAATGCCAAGAACTGCTAAGCAATCTTCAAGAGCAAATTGCCACCATCCAGCAAGGCTTAATCAATGACGAACAGGAACTGCAATACATTGCGAATTCATTAAGAATGCAAGGATAAACACCGAAAATGTCATTTTAAAATCATTAACTCAATAGATCTCATTCATAAATCAAAAAAATGATCATGTTGAGTGAATTATATTGATATTGAAAGTCCCTTCTCCCGTTGGGAGAAGGCGAGGATGAAGGGATTTTATATTGATCTCAGTTCAAACATATACTCGATTAATCCCCATCCAGTTGAAGTGGAATCCCTTCTTCTTCAAAGACCTGTCGAATACACTCTAAAATCTTGGGTAAATAAGGGCTTTGATCCATATTTCTCACAGCTAATGAAATAGGACTATAGGCCTCTATATCCAAAATCGGAATATAGACCAGATTTTTCATGCCTATTTCACTGGCACTTTCAGGAATAATGCATATCCCCTCCCCAGATGAAACCAAGCCCAAAGCCATATGGATTTCTCGAACTTCAACCATATCTTTCGGTACCAAGCCTAATTCGGTAAAAATGGATTGAATCAAGGTTGAAAAATTAGGTTTTTGTGTGGCTGGATAAGAAAAAATAGGTTCATTGATAATTTGCGATAAATAAATACCCTTATCAATATAACTGGTTAAATGATGATTTTTATGCGCGGCTAATTTTAATTTCTCTTTGTATAATAAAATGCGCTTAATCGATGGATCACTAATTCTTAAACGACCAAAGCCTAAATCTATTTTACCGAGTTTGAGTGCTTCGATTTGATCCTTGGTACTGTGTTCAATCAGCTCAACCTGAATATCAGGGTTATTTTGACGAAATAAATAAATTACCTGAGGCAATAACGCATACAGCAATGAACTGACATAACCAATACGGACAATTGTATTCATTGAACTAATACGCTTCGCCATAGAGGTAGCTTGCGCAGTATGAGTCAAAATTTGTACCGCATGTTGGTAAAAGAATTGCCCTGCTTCTGTTGTTCTTACTGGACGTGTGCCACGCTCAAATAAAAGAATACCGAGTTCTTCTTCTAACTTTTGAATCTGACGGCTCAATGGCGGTTGAGCAATACATAGTTTCTCTGCAGCTTTGGTAATACTCTGCTCTTCGACCACCGTAACGAAATAACGAAGATATCTTAATTCCATCTCTATAAATCCCTTTTATATACCTTTTAAGTATCTAAAAATACCAAAATCGGCCTAGTTAAAGATATTACATTAAATTAGGGTATATAAATAGATTGATACTTAAGAAATAACTACGATGTACAAGTCCATAGAAACGCTGTTAATCGAAATTCCAACGATACGTCCTCACAAGATGGCCGTTGCGACAATGCAAACCCAAACCTTGGTCCTGATTAAAATCACGACTGAAGATGGTTTAATTGGCTGGGGTGAAGCGACCACAATTGGCGGTTTAGGTTATGGCGAAGAAAGCCCTGAAAGTGTAAAAACCAATATTGAAACCTATTTTGCGCCATTGTTAAAAACACTGTCTGGTGCCAATATTGCCCAAACAATGCAAGTGATCCATCGTAATATCAACGGTAATCGTTTTGCGAAATGTGCTGTTCAAACTGCATTATTAGATATTCAAGCGCAACGTTTAGGTCAACCTCTGAGTGAGATTCTAGGCGGTCGCTTACGTGACAGTATTCCTGTGCTTTGGGTTTTGGCGTCGGGCAATACCGAAAAAGACATTGCCGAAGCAGAAAAAATGATTGCGTTAAAACGCCACAATGTCTTTAAGTTAAAAATCGGTTCACGTCCTGTTGAACAAGATGTTGAGCATGTATTGGCAATCAAAAAAGCCTTGGGTGCAGACATCTCAATTCGTGTAGACGTTAACCGTGCTTGGTCTGAACTGAATGCAATTAAAGGGATTCAAATGCTTCAAGATGGTGGCGTTGACCTGATTGAACAGCCTTGTGCAATTCATAATATTGATGCTATGCAACGTCTTAGCCGTAAGTTTGATATCGCGATCATGGCAGATGAGTCGTTAACTGGTCCACAAAGTGCTTATAACTTGGCAAAAAACAATGCAGCCTCAGTTTTTGCGGTAAAAGTTGCGCAATCTGGTGGTCTGATTGAAGCATGCGAAGTTGGCAAAATCGCCAATCTGGCAGGTATTGATCTTTATGGTGGCACTATGCTTGAAGGTCCTGTTGGAACAATTGCCTCAGCACATGCCTTCGCTACATTTAGCAATCTCGCAGCGGGAACTGAATTATTTGGCCCACTGCTACTGACCGAAGAGATTTTAAAAACACCGCTTCAATATGGCAATTTTGAGCTCAAAATTCCAACTGGTCCGGGCCTCGGCATTGAACTAGATGAAGACAAAATCGACAACCTACGTCGTCAATAATTCAAGGAGCTGACATGCTTTTCCAAGTACGAATGGATGTACACATCCCCCTCGATATGCCCGTCGAAAAAGCCAATGAAATTAAAGCAATTGAAAAGGCTTATTCACAAGATTTACAACGTCAAGGGAAATGGCGTCATATCTGGCGTATTACAGGCCAATACTCAAACACCAGTATTTTTGATGTAGAGAGTAATGAAGAACTCCACAATATTTTACAGGGATTGCCTTTATATCCTTATATGAATATCGAAGTGACTGCTTTAAACCGTCATCCGTCTTCAATTCGAGAAGATGACCATTAAGCAGCAGGTGTAAATTCATTGACCAAACAACTGTGAGATAAGTTCTTTCTCACAGTTTTTTAAGTTTCTATACATGTCTATCTTTGCTAATACGGCATGTATAGAAATTTAAAAACATGGATAAAAGGTTCGTCTTATGATTGATAAAAGTAAGCTCTCGTTGACTGAGGTTCTATCCCAAATCAAAGATGGTGCAACCATTATGATTGGTGGCTTTGGAACAGCAGGACAACCCGCAGAGCTGATCGATGGGCTGATTGAACTTGGTGTTAAAGATCTGGTGATTGTCAATAACAATGCAGGCAATGGCGATTACGGTCTGGCGAAACTGCTTAAATCAGGTGCAGTCCGTAAAATCATCTGTTCTTTCCCCCGTCAGTCTGACTCTTGGGTATTCGATGAACTCTATCATGCGGGCAAGATCGAACTGGAACTGGTTCCTCAAGGTAATCTCGCCTGTCGTATTCAAGCCGCAGGGATGGGTTTAGGTGCCGTATTTACCCCAACAGGCTTTGGTACATTATTGGCAGATGGTAAAGAAACCCGACATATCGATGGCAAAGACTACGTGCTTGAATATCCGATTAAAGCAGACTTTGCACTGATTAAAGCACATCAAGGCGACCGTTGGGGCAACTTGGTTTATAACAAATCAGCACGTAACTTTGGTCCAATTATGGCGATGGCTGCAGATGTCACCATTGCACAGGTTTCAGAGGTGGTTGAACTGGGTCAGCTCGATCCTGAGCATATTATTACCCCAGGAATTTTTGTTCAGCATGTGGTTGCAGTTGATGCAGCCAATGGTAATGGAGAATAACAATGAGCTACCAAAAACTAAGCCGTGACCAAATTGCTGAACGTGTTGCCCAAGATATTCCCGATGGTGCATATGTCAATTTAGGTATTGGTTTACCGACCAAGATTTCAAAATACTTGCCAACAGACAAAGATGTATTCCTGCATTCTGAAAATGGTTTATTGGCTTTTGGTCCTCCACCCGCCAAAGGTGAAGAAGATCCTGAGCTGATTAACGCAGGCAAAGAATATGTCACCATGCTAACGGGTGGCTCGTTTTTCCATCACGGTGATTCTTTTGCCATGATGCGTGGTGGACATTTGGATATTGCTGTATTGGGTGCATTCCAAGTGGCGGCCAATGGCGACCTTGCCAATTGGCATACCGGTGCGGCGGATGCGATTCCTGCGGTGGGTGGTGCAATGGATTTGGCTGTAGGGGCCAAGAAAGTCTTTATCACCACAGACCATGTAACCAAGCAAGGTGAACCTAAGATTGTTGAAGAACTGAGCTATCCTGTGACAGGTAAGCATTGTGTTGATCGTATCTATACTGACTTATGCGTGATTGATGTGACCCCAGAGGGTTTAAAAGTGCTTGAAAAAGTTGCAGGTCTGAGCTTTGAAGAATTACAGGCTTTGACGGGTGCTCAATTGATTGATGCGACATAGGGATAATAAATCCCTCCCTTGCGGAATGATTAAATCTCCCCTAACCCCTCTTTATGAAAGAGGGGGAACTTCTTCTTTTACAAAGAGGTGAGCTGCGGTAGTAGCAGCGCAAGGGAGATTATTTAAGGATATAAACAACATGAAAAACGCTTACATCATAGATGCCATCCGTACCCCATTTGGTCGTTATGCCGGTGGTCTTGCGCCAATACGTGCAGATGATCTCGGTGCTATTCCAATTCAAGCATTGATACAACGTAATCCAACAGTAGATTGGCAACAAGTCGATGATGTGATTTATGGCTGTGCCAATCAGGCCGGTGAAGACAACCGTAATGTCGGGCGTATGTCAGCATTATTGGCAGGCTTACCTTATCAAGTGCCAGCCACTACAGTGAACCGTTTATGTGGATCATCACTGGATGCGATTGCCATGGCAGCTCGCGCCATTAAAGCCAATGAAGCTGATTTAATCATTGCCGGTGGCGTAGAAAGCATGAGCCGTGCGCCCTATGTGATGGGTAAGTCGGATAGTGCTTTTGGACGTAGTCAAAAGATTGAAGACACCACTATGGGCTGGCGCTTTATCAATCCAAAACTCAAAGAAATGTATGGTGTGGACAGCATGCCACAAACCGCTGAAAACGTGGCAGAGCAATTCAATATTAACCGTGCGGATCAAGATCAGTTTGCGCTAAACAGCCAACAACGTACTGCGGCAGCACAAGCTCAAGGTTTTTTCAAAAATGAGATTGTGCCCGTCACTATTCCCCAGCGTAAAGGTGATGCTGTGCTTGTGGATACCGATGAACATCCACGTGCATCAACGACTTTAGCCGCACTGACAAAACTTAAAGGTGTGGTAAAAGCTGATGGCACGGTCACGGCGGGTAATGCATCGGGAATTAATGATGGTGCAGCGGCCTTATTGATTGCTTCAGATGAAGCTGTAGAAAAATACCAATTAAAACCACGTGGGAAAATTATTGCAGCAACCACTGTGGGGGTTGAACCAAGAATTATGGGCTTTGCACCCGCGCCTGCAATCAAGAAACTGCTTAAACAAGCCGATCTTAGTTTAGCGCAAATGGATGTGATTGAGCTAAATGAAGCCTTTGCTGCCCAAGCTTTGGCTGTCACCCGTGATTTAGGTTTGGCAGATGATGATGCACGTGTCAATCCCAATGGTGGCGCGATTGCTTTAGGTCATCCTTTGGGTGCATCAGGTGCCAGACTGGTGACCACTGCCTTAAATCAACTTGAACAGATCAAAGGTAAATATGCCCTATGTTCAATGTGTATCGGTGTCGGGCAAGGGATTGCACTCATTATTCAACGTGTTGATCAAAATTAAGGAACGAGCAATGCCAACTTTTCAATCAGCGGATGCACAGATTAATTATCAAAGTTTTGGAAACCCTAATTCCCCTGCACTGGTCTTTTCAAATTCCTTAGGGACCAACTATGGCATGTGGCAAAAGCAGTTCAATTATTTTAAAGAACGTTTTTTTGTCATTTGCTATGACACCCGTGGACATGGTTCTTCATCTGCGCCACAAGGTCCTTATACCTTGCCCCAATTGGCTGAAGATGTGATTCGATTACTGGATCATTTAAATATTGAAAAAGCCAGTTTCTGTGGCATTTCTATGGGGGGGTTAACAGGTCAATGGTTAGCCATCCATTATCCACAACGATTTAATGCTGTTGTTATCAGTAATACCGCAGCAAAAATTGGACAAGAACAAGCATGGCTAGATCGTGCCCAACTTGTCCGAGAACAAGGTTTAACCAGCATCGCAGCAACCGCTGCATCACGTTGGTTTACAGATCCCTTTATTCAAAGTCATCCTGCAATTGTTAATAATCTGTGTAACGACTTAAGTGCTGGCAGCGCAATAGGTTATGCCAATTGTTGTGAGGCTTTGGCTAAAGCGGATGTCCGCAATCAACTCAAAGATATCACGATTCCAGTTTTGGTCATTGCAGGAACGCAAGACCCTGTAACTACAGTTGCAGATGGGCAATTTATGCAACAGCACATTCCGCAATCCCAACTTGTGGAAATTCAAGCATCGCATATTTCAAATATTGAATGTCCTGAAGCATTCAATGCTGCACTTGAAAAATTTCTCTCTGAAATTCTTACGACTGAGCTTTGACACTTAATTTTTGACGCAGCATAAAGGGATAGAACATATCCCTTTATTTTTTGGCATTTCATCAAGACTTGAGAAAGTATATTTAAAATAAAATGATGAGATAAAATTAAGTCTATTTATTTAAAAGTATAAATATATACCCACAAAGTAATAGAAAATTACATATAAAAATAACAATCATTTTATTTATTCAGGACCTGTATATCGATAAATCTACTGTTTTTAGAAAACATCTAAAAGCATTTATTTCCCAACACTCTATTTCTCAACAATAATGAAAAGGATATTTCAATTGAAAAAAAGCCCCTCAAATAATCAACTGAGCGATAAACACCACTTAATCAAATTAGGTGTTTTAAGTTGTTTATTGCTTGCAGGATGTAGTTCATCCTCTCGTTTAGAATCAAACCCAGTGCAAAAACAGGTCACGATTCAACGTGACAATTTTGGCACACCGCATGTCTATGCCAAGGATACTTATGGTCTTTTTTATGGTTATGCCTATGCAGTCGCAACTGATCGTTTATTTCAAATGGAAATGTCAAAACGTACAGGTTTAGGCACTGTTGCTGAAGTGCTCGGCCCTGACTATCTACAGTATGATATTGCAACCCATAGTCGTTTTAATCCTGAACAGATTAAACAACAAATTGCCCGACTTTCTCCTGAAGATCGTGCCATTTTCGATGGTTATGCTGCTGGTTTTAATAAGCGTGTCCAAGAGGTTTTGGCCAATCCAGCGCTGATGCCTAAAGAATTTATTGATTATGACTTTAAACCATCGACATGGCAGCCAGAAGATATTGCAATGGTCTGGGTCGGCTTAATTCTCAATCGCTTTTTTTCAGCCAGTTCAGAAGTCTCAAATTTAGATTTACTGACTCAACTACAAAAAGAAAAAGGTCCAGAAACAGGATTAAAAGTTTATCAGCAATTACGTTGGTTAGATGATCCGAGTGCTCCTACAATTATTCAATCTAAAGCAAAACCACAAGTTTTAGCACGTCAACAACACATGTTAAAAGGTATAGCCCCTATCTCAGACCAAGCAGCCAAAAACTATTTAGCTCAAGCGCGTATTGCATTGGGTAAAAGTGTGGTTGATGGCGTCCCTACAGCCAGTAATGCTTGGGTGGTCAAAGGAGATAAAACGGTAGAAGGCCAAACGGTTTTATATAATGGCCCTCAACAAGGCTGGTACACGCCTGCCATTACTTATGCGGTTGGGTTACATGGTGCGGGCTATAATCTCACAGGGATTACCCCTGTCGGTCTACCTGCAATTCTATTTGGAACCAATGGAAAAATTGCTTGGGGTTCAACTGTCGGTTCGCTTGATACCAATGACGTCTATCAACTCAGCTTAAATCCGAGCAATCCAAAACAGTATCGTTATCAAGGCAGTTATATTCCCTTTGAACATCAACAGATCAAAATTAAAATCCGTAATCAGCCAGACCACGTTTTAGATGTGTATCAAAGTAAACAAGGCTTTGTCAGCACATGGGATGAAAAAAATCATACCGCCTATGCACAAAAACGTAGCTGGGAAGGTGTAGAGATTGAAACATTACTGGGCTGGGCCAATGCAGCAAAAGCGAGCAACTGGCAAGAATTCCTAGATCAAGCCAAACGTGTCGCGGCTTCGATTACGTGGTTTTATGCCGATACCCAAAATAATATTGGTGTCGCTGCATTGGGTCGTTTACCGATCCGCCCTGAAAACCAGCATATTCAACTGCCTGCTCAAGGTGATGGCTCAATGGAATGGCAGGGTTTCTATGATTTATCACATAATCCCAAAGCCTATAACCCTGAAAAAGGCTATATTAGCAGTTGGAACAATAAAGCTTATGCGGATTTACGTTCCGATTCCTCCAACTTCTCTCATGTTGACCGTGTCAATGAACTGATTGAACCCCTAGAAAGTAAAGCAAAATTAAGCCAACAAGACATTTGGGATATCAATAAAATAGGCGCTTGGTCGGATCTGAATGCGCGTTATTTTATTCCCTATATGGTCAAAGCTGCGCAAAGCCCGAACGCATCACCTCTGGCAAAGAAAGTTGCACCAATATTGGCGAGTTGGGACTTCAAACTTCGTCCTGACAGTGAGGCTAAATTCTATCAAGGCGCAGCACCTGTCATTATGCGTACATGGCTCAATCAAATGATTGAATTGGTGCTTAAACCAAATTTATCTGAAAATATTTATGCACGTTACACAGATACCCTTTACCCAGTAAATAATGACCCACGGAGTACACAACCTGCGAATGCATCTAAACTGATCTGGAATGCGCTGCAAGGCAAACAAGCCAGTGTTGCTCAAACCGTTGATTTCTTAAAAGGACAATCAGCAGATGATGTGGTGTTAACTGCCTTGGAAAACACCTTAATTCAGCTTTCAAAACAATATCATTCAGATCAACCCAATGATTGGAAAATTCCTGTTGCCACAATGGGATTCTCCAACAAAAACTCAGTGGGTATTCCATGGGCTGATCAGGCGCATCAACAACAGCTGAGCACCTATGGGAATACAGGGAGTGCAACCTTTAGAGTGGTACTCAATCCCAATCAAGTCAGCATGTGTTCAATTCTTGCACCTGGTCAAAGTGGATTTATTCATCGCAATGGAAAGACCGATACACACTTTGCCGATCAGCTCCCATTATTTGAAAACTATCAATGTAAGGATGATGCAGTAAGCCAAAAGCAAATTGATCAAGCAACACAACAAAGTATGACTTTAACCTATTAATTTTTAATCAAAACAGCCCAATATATAGATATATTGGGCTGTTTCGATTTTAAAGCTTATCAAATCCGTCATTTTTGAAAATGATGTACATACCGAAAAATCATACTGGTCCCTTGTGGTCGATTTTCTGCATCTTGTTCAAAATAAGCATTTGCAACAAGATGGTCATGGGGAGAAAAACTATACATCGCCCCTGGACCGATCGCCCATACCTGTTCACGTCGTCCTTTGACATTTTCACCATCCACCTGTGTATCTGTGATTTGATTGAGCCAATATCCATTTATTCCTAACCGAAGCTGTGGTGTGACTGCATAACTACTTTCAAAGTTGGCATGTAACGCTTGCCCAGCCTGTATGTCTTCAGCATTCCCAAAACTATAATTTGGATCATTATTCTTAAAGTTATAAAGATAGTGTAAGCGTGTCGAAAGTGTCCATTTGGGATTCAGCCAATAGGTTGCAGCCCAGTATGGATCAAGTGACACTGCATTGGCACCAGGGTTTATATCCTTATTATGATCATATTCACCTGTAGGTAAATTAATTTGAAATTCAAAACGATGGGAAAACTTAGGCCCGTCTTGCCCCATCACTGGATCAAATTGGATAAAAGGGCCGATAATAATGTCGCCCAGTCCCCTATTTGCTTTAATAGCTTGATTATTGAGGCCATCATCCACATCTACATGTGCCAGCACAGGAATCACCATATTTAAGCCAAGATTACCACTGCCCAATTTGATATCTGACATATAACTGATTTGCTGAACAATCGATTGATAATCAATCTCTGACTGAGGGAGTGCGATTTTGTTGCCATGTGTATCGCGAATACTATCCGCGCGATAATTCTGAAAATAGGTTTGTGCATACCAACCACTACCTGCTGGAACTGCACCGTCTACAAAACTCGATAGACCTAAATTCACAGTTGGCAGATCACTGGCAAAACTTGTATGCGTAATAAAAATCAGACCCAGTATTTTCTTATTCATCTTCAATATCCTTATTGTTGAGGCAAAATCCTCCTACAGGTAGCAATTGATGCTGCTACCTTTTTCTAACTGGATTTGCCAGTTTAAATAATATTGTGCATTTTTAATAACGGATCATCACTGACTTTAATTCAGTGTAATCCTCAATAAATGCGTCTGAAAATTCACGACCCAGACCAGACGCTTTGACACCACCAAAAGGGACGGCAGGATCAAGGAATGTGTGCATATTCACCCAGACTGAGCCTGCTTCAATTTGCGGAATGAGTCGCAAAGCTTTCGCCAAATCATTGGTCCATATACTTGCAGTTAAACCAAAACGAGAATGATTCATCATTGAAATTAACTCTTCATCACTTTCAAAAGCAATCACATCCACCACAGGTCCAAATGTTTCCTCAATAAATAATGGATCGTCAATACCCCGCACTGTTAATAAAGTTGGCTCTACAAAATAGCCTGTTCCTGCAATGACTTTACCACCACAAATGATTTGATTATTTTGATAAGCAAGATCCAGATAATGTTTAACCTTCTCAAAATGTGGCTTATTTGAAAGTGGACCAAACATAGAGGATTCATCCAGTGGTGAACCTATTTTAAATTGTTGAAGAGCTCCGGCTGCTTTTTGAATAAACTCTTCATATTTAGCGCAATGCACAAAAAAACGTTCTGGTGCTGCACACACTTGACCTTGATGGACAAAACTGGCTTGTAACAGTGTTGGTAAAATTTCATCGATTTGAGTATCCGCTAAAATCGCAGCTGCATTTTTTCCGCCTAGTTCTAAGCTGACACGGGTTAAATCGTTATGCATCGCTTGTTTACCAATCGCAATTCCTGTGGGTACAGAACCTGTAAACGAGACTTTTTTAATCTTTTTAGAGTCAATTAAATATTGGCCAGTTTCTCCTGTGCCTGTGACAATATTAATCACACCTGCGGGGATGCCTGCTTCTATTGCAAGCTCGGCTAAACGTAATAATGAAAGTGTTGTGAACTCACTAGGTTTAAGCACGATTGTACAACCCGTTGTCAATGCCGAACCAATCTTCCAACATCCGATCATCAAGGAAAAATTCCACGGCACGATTCCTGCCACAACCCCAACAGGTTGACGCACTGTATAAGCTGTATATTTTTCACCATTGGCTGAGGGAATAGAAGGTTGCATGGTTTGACCATGAATCTTGGTGGCCCAACCAGCAAAATATCTTAAAAACACGACAGTCTGAGCAACTTCTAAGTGTCGAGAAAGATTAATCAACTTGCCTGTAGTCAAAGTTTCTAGTTGTGCTAATTCCTCCGCATGCTGTTCAACCAGATCAGCAAGCTTATTCAGCTTTTGCCCACGCTCATAAGGTGATGTATTGGCCCAAGCATGTAGAAAAGCATCTTGCGCACTGTTTACAGCGGCCTCAACATCTAGTTTAGTCCCAATCGCAATACTTGAAACAGGCTGTTCCGTTGCTGGGTTAACCAGCTCAATTCGAGTACGCGTATCATCGACTTCAATATGTTGTCCATGAATAAAATGACCGTGTTGACGTTGCAAAAAAGTTTGGACACTCGCTAAAATTTGTACTTGGTTCATCTTGTTATCCTGTGTTCTATATAGAAATCTTGGCAATTTAGGTTCAGCAATCTCTATGAGATTCAATTATGCATTTAGAATAAAGTCAGCACCGCGCTCACCAATCATGATGGCAATGGCGTTGGTATTTCCACTTGGTACTTGTGGGCAAATGGAACAGTCAATCACGCGTAAATTTTGAAAACCATACACTTTAAGGGTTTGGTCAGTAACGGAGTCTTGTGAAGAATTGCCCATTTTACAGCTGCCTGCTGGATGGTAGACCGTTTTAATATTTTGACGCATCCACAGATCAATCGCAGCAATGTCATCGGGATCGATATTTGCTGGTTCAATAATATCTTTGACTATAGATTTTAATGCAGGCTGTTGTAGTAAACGCAGCCCTGCCTGAACCGCGCGAATATTGGCATCAATATCTTCTTGATGACCTAAATAGTTTGGATCAATGATCGGCAAAGCATTTGGGTCTTTACTGCTTAAACGTAAACTGCCTCGTGCTTTGGGTTGTACATGTCCAACCTTAATGGTGAGACCATGATCTTGTGCCACTGCTTTTTCACCTGGCGTATTATCAAAATTATCCAGTACTGGCAAGAAATGGAACTGTACATCAGGTCGGCCATGGTTATTGGTATCAATAAAGCCACCGCCTTCTAAAATATTAGACGTTAACAAACCAGAACGGGTAAAGCGCCATTGTAAAAAGTGCCGTAGTGCTTTTAAACCTTGATCTTCCCCAAGCAAGCTATTCTTGGTTTTAACAGTTGCATTCACTGACATATGTAAATGATCATGAAAATTCTCACCCACAGGTAAGTCTTGAATACATTCAATGCCCAGTTCATTTAAATGCTGTTTTGGACCAATACCTGAGAGTAATAAAACTTTTGGACTACCAATTGCACCAGCACTGACAATAATTTCTTTGCTTGCGTGCACAGTAACAGTGGGTTTTCCAGCAATGCTATAGGTTACACCTGTCGCCCGACCAGCATGTGTTTCGATTTTATGAACCAGTGCATCGGTCACCACAGTAATATCTGCAAGATGTTCAACCGCTTTTAAATAGGTCTTTGCAGTGCTGGCTCTTTCACCATGCAGGGTTGTGGTTTGATAAAAGCCGACACCCGCTTGATCCCATCCATTGAGATCATTGACATATTTCATCCCCATTTGCTGACCTGCTTGAATACAGGCAAGTGTTAAAGGATGACGATAACGATTTTCACTGACAGGCAAAATACCCTCTTGTCCGTGATACTCATCTGCAAGGCTTTCATTTTTTTCAGCTTTTTTAAAAAATGGAAGCACATTTTGATAAGACCACTTGTTGCAGCCCCATTCAGATGCCCATAGATCATAATCCTGACGTTGTCCACGACAGTACACCATGCCATTGACAGAGCTCCCTCCGCCAAGGACTTTTCCTTGTGCAAGAATCATTTCACGATGATTACAATGTTTTTGTGGAACCGTCATATACGGCCATGATTTTTGTTGAAATACTTTGATCACTGTTGCTGGGATCGTATGGAACATACTATTGTCCTTCGTCCCCGCCTCTAAAACCAGCACTCGTCCTGCGTTTGCTTGTAATAATCGTGCTGCGACCACACAGCCTGCCGACCCTGCCCCAATAATAATATAGTCATATTCTGCTTGCATCATGCTTGCCTACTCATCCAATTCCTTGAATAAGATTTCACCATGATTACAGCGGATGTTCTTGTTTAAACGTGACTCACTTTATGCAAAATTGTGACATTGACAGCAGATCTAAAAATTCATCGACTACACTTTTAAGCGATATTGTTTCGGTGAAAGCCCGATCATCTTACGGAACAATTTTGAGAAATGAGCACTGTCACCAAATCCCCACTTCAAAGCAATTTCAGTAATCGACAGACTTTTATTTTTGCCATCTTTTAATTCATACTGAATTTTTTCGATACGATGCATTTGAATAAACTTGTGTACAGATTGCTGTTGATGTTCAAATAATCGGTGTAAATGCCGAAGTGAAATCCCTAAGTGATTTGCGATCATTTGTGCATTTAAACTTTGCTGATTGAGATGCTCAAAAATAAATCGCTCTGCTTTTATTTTGAGATGACTGGAAATTTCAATATTTTTATAATTAATTGTCGGTTTGATTAAAGCAATCAAGGCATCTTCAAAAGCATTACCATCCTCTTTTGCATACCAAAGTTCAATATTTTCAGGTGATAGGTTTTGCAACATACCTTTCAGCAAATGCCCACTCATATTAGAAGTATTTAATTTGCCAAAATGATCAACCGTAATGCCTTGCCTGAATAATTTCTCGCGCGATAAATGCACTGAAACATGACTAAATAAACCTTGTGGATACATATCAATCGTTTCATCAGGATCAAGTAAGGTAATCTCACCTTCATTTAAATCAATATTTTGATCTTTATAAACAATCCGCATCTTGCCTGTGTACTGAATCACCAAAAAGCAGAAACGATCTTTCACTCGATCAGGCATACCACTTTTTCTGCAAATATGACTGGCATTACTTTTTATAAAAGCAACCTCTGTCTCTCCCAGTAAAAAGAACTTTACTTCACCAATAAATAAATTATTCTGTTTATCAAAGGTCGTCTCAAAGTTACCACAAACCTTTTGAATAGATTGCTTCCACTGTACAATTTCATTTTCTTTAGCTTGATTCATATCCATTCCTCTTGGACAGATCGATTCAATAACTTGAATAGCTTTGCTTTGTCTTTTCCAACACCATTAAAAATTCTATCTCAATCAATCCAAATAACCGACAAATTCATCTAGATGTTTGTCGGTCAGTTGATGATTATACAATCCCCGCAATATCTTTTAAAATTTTAATAAAAATTTCCTTTTCATTTTCAGGATATTTTTCAAAAACTTCATTTTGATGGCTATCAGCAATATCAAACAGATAATGTGCGGTTTTCTTGCCCTTTTCCGTTAACTTAAAAAATCCATCCGTTTCAATCAATAAACCATCTTTTTTTAAGATAAGCGCAGCTTGTTCGATCTCACGCATCGGCATGGCAATATCACGTGGTAAATCTGCTTTATTGGATGCGGTACCACTGCCTAACACCAATAATAATCTTGCTTCACTGGTGCGAAATCCAGTGATTAACTGCTTCGGAATATAATCGGTCTGATAAAATTTAAACGCCCGACTCATTAAATAACAGACATTACTATATAAATGCCCTTGGTGTAATTCGCCTAAGTCTTCTGCTTCTACAGTATCTTTAAGCTGTAATAATGGATGAGGAATCACACCTGAATACGCACCTTGGTGATACACCAACGGACTACGCCCTTGATCATGAAACTTAACGACTTTGCCAATAATAATCCAGTGATCACCACCTTCAATAATTTCATGTCGTTCACATTCAAACACTGCTGAACAATGGTCTAGAACTGGTGATTGACCTGCACCAACCTGATAACTTGTACCTTCATACTTATCGATATTGCGACGGGAAAATTTATTGGATAACTCAATTTGAGAACCCGATAAAATATTTACCGCAAAATGCGTAGCTTGCTCAAATACAGAAAAACTCGATGATTTTTTATCGATACTCCATAAAATGAGTGGTGGGTCTAAAGACACTGAATTAAAACTATTTGCAGTGACTCCAACCTTCTCACCTTGCTCATTTTGTGCCGTCACAATGGTCACACCTGTAGCAAAATTACCCAATGCCCGTCTAAATTGCATTGGATCTATTTTGATTTCATCCATTGATTTTAATGAATTCATTATTCTCTCCTGAATCTTTTATCCTATTTAGCTCGGTATCTGAAATTGCTTAGTCCTGTTAAAAGCAATTAAATATCCAGTACCAATCGTGCTGACTTTGCACGGGAACAGCACACCAGTATTTGTTCATTACTGGCTTTTTCTTCATCAGTAAAATACACATCGCGATGATCAGGCTCACCTTCGATCACATCGCACATACAGGTTCCGCAGACGCCCTGTTCGCAAGACATTTCAATCTCAATCCCTTCACGTGCCAGTGCTTGCAGAATAGTTTCTTCGGCATTGACCATGATGATCTTGCCACTACGCTCAGCAACAACTTCAAATGCATCACCGTTGGTTTCAACCTCAACCTGAAAATATTCCTTATGAATCTGTTGCTCAGGAAAATTTTGTGTCAAAGCCAAATTAATCACCCAATCCATAAATCCATTGGGACCACAGGTATAGATATGGCTTGCTTTGTCTATGTCCTGAATGGCAGATTGAAAAAACTCACGATGGCTGGCCCCTTCCGATTTAAAATGAAAGCTGGTAAATGGCGCCAATACACTATTTCTAATTTCATCAACAAAGGCACATTGCTCTGGGCTTGCCCCGCAATAATGCAGTTCAAAAGATGCGTTTTCTTGTACCAATTGATAGGCCATGGTGATCAAAGGGGTAATTCCAATCCCCCCACCCACCAGTACAGCATGTTTGGCTTTGACTAATGGAAACAGGTTTTTGGGTTCACTGACCTGTATTTGCATACCATCTTTTAAATCATCAAAAGCCGATACTGAACCACCACGCGATTCTGGATCACGTAAAATCCCCAGTCTGAATATGCCAACATCCTTTGGGTTTTGGCATAGTGAGTACTGACGCACCATACCATTGGGTAAGTGCACATCAATATGCGCACCTGCTTCAATTTTTGGTAATGTGGCAGAATTTGCAGATTCAAACTCCATGACTGCAACATTCCCACCTTCTATATGACGGTTTCTGACAACCACGTTATAGAGTGTAGCCATGATTTATCTCCCTTTTATGCATCTCGCCCAAGGCTTAACGCATAAATAATCCACCGTTAATATCCCACGTCGCCCCAGTGACAAATGCAGCGCTTGGGCTTGCTAACAAGGCACAGGTTTCAGCAATAAATCCCATACTACCTAATGCTTTGACTGGGATATTTTGAATAAATTGCGCCATTTTCTCGTCAGATACCACACTGTGTACAATCGGTGATTCCATTGGCCCAGGTGCTATGGCGTTTACAGTCACGCCTTTAGCAGCAAACTCTTTGGCAAAGATTTTGGTCAAAGTCACAATTGCACCTTTAGTTGCAGCATAGTGTGCTCCTGTCGCAGTACCTCCATTTTGCCCTGCCAATGAAGCCATATTGACGATACGTCCATAGCCTTGATCCGCCATATACTTGCCAATAATTTGACACGCTTGAAAGGTTCCTCGCTGATTCACTTGGGTGATCCAATCAAAGTCAGCTGCAGTAATCTCTAAAACAGGAGTTGCCTTAGTGACCGTCGCATTATTAATCAACACATCCAATTTACTGAATTTTTGTTGAATCCACTGCACTGCGGCATGAAAATCTTGCTCAACTGAAATATCCAGTTTTAACGCAAACATATTCTCCGCATTAGGACTACGTGCTTTGGCATTTTCAGCCTTTTCTAAGCTGCTGGCAGAGACAATCACTTGATGCCCCTGTGCTGCAAAATATTCGGCGATCACATTCCCTAAACCAGATGCTGCGCCCGTGACTAAAACAACCTGTTTCATTTTTGCGCTCCTAGAGGATGTAACTGATACCCGCCAAAGTATCGGTCGAGTTGACTAAGTTGATAATTTTACGATTGATCTTAAAGCCTTGTTCTGGATCACGAACCAAATGAAAAATCACATCTGCGGTGTAATGTTTCAAGCTTTCCTTACGGAATTCACGAAGGTTTTGTGCACAGCGTAAAATGATTTCACCATCCTCATCTTTTACGACACGGATACGTGACACGCTACGGACGGTATTGGCTTTGGGTGCAGTCGAAATCGCCTCACCATTTTCCAAACGTTCGACCCGTAATGTACGCATATGATTGTTGTCATAGGCATAGTTCAAATTATTTTCATAATCCTTGAGTGTCGGATCAATCGGAATGATATACACACCTTTTTCATTCCAGAGATTGAGCCATTCACGGTATTCACTATGGTCTAACATGTCAGCTTCAGCCCAAACAAAAGCAGTCACTTCATTTAATAATTGCAAATTCATGTTCATGCTACTCTCCTTAAGCCGTCATCATCTTTTTCCACTGCTGATAAGCAGCGCGCATTCCAGTTTCTGCACTGACATCGCTCTTTAAGCCATCTTCAGTTTTTACTTCGCCGGGTAAACCACGGTTCAACATGATCCATAAATCATGACCAGCATTGGCACCATGTTGCACACGTTCCCACGCTTCTGAGTCATCAGGTGTACCAAAACCAAATGGACCTTGGAAATGTTCATGTAGACGTAAGCGATATTGATTGGCAATCTGTGGACCACCATCCATCGTGATCACGGAATGATGAATTTCAGTTTCATTGACTGAAATCGGTTGCATAACACGGAAGAAGGCCATTGAACAGGCAATGTTCGGGAAAAGGTTTAAGTTAAAACCAGAGCCCCCCACAGCACGTACAATACGGCGTACTTCAAGTTCTTCATGCCCTTCATCACGTAACGCCTGTGCAAGCTCTTCAAAACGTTCCTGAATTGGGCGTTCCATCAACTCGTCATCTAAATCCACCAGCTCAGGAATCATCACCATGACACTGTGCCCATTACCTAAATCTTCAACATAGCCAGGTTGATTTTCAAAATTAAATAACTCTTCAGTCTTCTCATCGACTGAACTTAAGAATGACTTATGTACCAACGGAAAATGATAGGCATCGGTGGTGTTTTCCAGTTGAATTTTCCAGTTGCCTGGGAAACGGAAACGATGTTCACCCAATACTTTAATTGGATAACCTGCGCCTTGTTTCATAAACAAATCAATCCATTTTTTCGCTGCACCTAAGAAATCCTCTAAAGGTTCAATATCATCTTTAAAGGTGGCGAAAATCATACCGTTGTATTCTTCAACACGTAGGCTAATCAATGGAAACTCTGATTTATCCAGACATTCACCATAACTTTCAGGTGAAGGTACACCACGTAATGAACCATCCAGTGCATAGCTCCATCCGTGATATGGGCAAACAAAACTGTTGGTTTTGCCTTTTTTATGTTCACATACCGTTGCTGCACGATGGCGACAACGATTGAGCAATACATGGACTTTTTTCTTACGGTCACGTACAACGACCACAGGTTGCTTACCAATATTAATAGTTTTATAGCTACCACCATCTGGAATTTCGCTGGCATGTGCCACCCAAACCCAAGTGCTGTAATAAATCTTTTCCATTTCATCGTCAAAGACACGCGCATCTTTATATAAAGAGGTATGCGCACGATCACTTTGAACTAACTCGCTGTAATCAATATTAATATTCTGCATTGGAATAATACTGTTCATATCCATTATCCTTTTCAATTTATCCATAACTTATTGCTGAGACGGTACTGGCAATATCGCTGTACTGTTCCAGTGAGACACAGGGCGACTAAAAATATTTTCAGTCTGAAAATGTTTGATCTTCCATAGACCATCGGTTTGCTGTTTAAATTTCACGCTGAGTTTTGCGGCATTTAAATGGCTATCTCCATTGAGAAAGGTCGAGGTTTGCAACATCAACCAGCTTGCATTGGCCTGATCGCCTGCAATATAAATTTGTTCTGAGCTGACAAAATGCGCATTCATCAAAAAATGTGATTCGGTTTGGGTATAGCTTTTAAACATGTCAAAAATGGCTTGCCATGAAGCATGGCGACCAAAAGATTGCGCATATTTCTCACCAATTCCTTCCCAAATACTGTCCTGATCAAATAAATCCATTAATTCATTGAGGTCAGTCTTAGCATTTAATCCATCACAAATTTCCATGTAACGATGAATACAATTACGAATCGCGTTTTGCGCTTCGAGCTGTTCTAAGCGTTGTAAGATAAGGGTCAAATCCATCTGGCTATTCATGTCATATTCATCCTGGGACATCTCGTGATTATTTAAATTCGGCTTATAAATAACCGGGTGCTGGCTGCATACCAAAGCTCACCAAAGCGGCATTTTGTAAAGTGGCATCGCCCATAAAGGCATGCTGAGTCACCACATTGGTATCATTCACAAACCGGCTAAATGGGTTATGGGTATAAATTGCAGTCATGCCCGCCAGCATTTGAATTTTGCGTGTTACACGTGCGCAAACTCGAGCAACATGGGTACAAGACAAGCGCATATCACTAATCTGTTCTGGTGTTGGAGCCCCACCTGCAATAATTTCATTCCAAACGATTTGCATAGTGTCGTAGAACCAAACACGTGCTGCTTTAAACTCAGCTTCGACTTGGGCAAATTCATATTGGGTGACTGGACGACTGGCAATTTCAGCACCACCTGTAATGGATGATTTGCCAGGTGCTAACTTTTGGAATTCTTCCAACGCTGCTGCTGCAACACCGATCCCGACCACAGTTAACACCTGTGTTGCCAATGACAGTGATGGATATTTAAAAAATGGTTCCGAAAGTTTAGACGGTTCACCACGGATAAAGGTCCAGTCATTGTTAACAAAAACATTATCCACCAGCAGATCATGACTTCCTGTTCCCTTTAAGCCGACCGTATCCCAAGTCATTTCGATTTTCGCTTGTTTTGCAGGGATAATTGCTAAGCGTGGGAGACCTTGTGTGGTGTTGTTGACCTGTGGACTAATCCCCACCCCAATAATATCGGCCCCCATACAACCACTTGAAAATTTCCATCGACCTTTTACCACCACACCATCAGCTCTTAAATCTGCGGGTTGCGGTGGAAAAATACCTGCTGCAAATACAATATCTGGGCTCTCTTTATATAATTCTTCAAGTGTTGCTTCAGGCAGGCTACCCAAATAAGCAGGGCTCATCCCAAAACTCGCAACCCATCCCACAGACCCATCCGCTTTAGACAGACGCTCAATCAATTCACAAAATTGTTGAGGTGACCATTCATTGCCACCAAAACGTTTTGGTACCAATGCACGATAAACACCAATCTGTTTCAACTTATCGATAATGTCTTGACTCACATACGCTTGGTTATCGAACTCGCCTGTACAAGCACGTTCTCGAATCTCCTGACAGAGTGCTTCTAATTCCGTTATTGTTGTGTCCATTACAAATTCCTTTGTCGATAAATTATTCATTACCCAACTCCTTGTCATTTATTGCGCTGCATCCACGATATATTTCGCAATTGCACAGACCAGCTCATCCGAATTTCGTTTCGCCACAATTTGTAAACCCACTGGTTGCCCTTCACTGGTTTTGAGCGGTATTGAAATTGCAGGATGTCCAGATAAATTGAATGGACGCACCAATGAAGTTAAGTTCAACAGTGCGACCATATGTTCTGCATCGATTAATTTGGGTGGGATTTGCGGAAGGGTTGGCAGTAACACAGCATCATATTTTTCCAATAAGCCATCAATTTCATTGATAAATTGTGCTTTGACCGCTTCCGCCTCTTTTACTTGTTGCACAGTGGTTTGCGCAGATTTAAGCAAGCGAGCATGGATATCGTCACCCAATAAACCAGTTTTGGTTAACTCGCCATACGCCTGCCAATTTTCATAATTAATGATCTGCATCCCTGCATCATAAGCAGGTTCAAACCATTCAGATTTCACTGGTGTAGCTGACAGATTCGCCTGAGCAAGAAAATGCTGAATACAGTTCAATACCGTTGGATTTGCATTTACCTCAAGCCAAGCCAGTTTTGGTGCATGCGCTAATTTTTCCAAAGTATGAAAGCTTGGATCAATTATCTGCATCGCGGTTTCAATCATTGCAACCGAAGCGGCAAATGGTCCCACGCAATCCAGCGAACTCATGGCTGGATGTATCCCTTGACGACTGACGCGATTGAATGTCGGCTTAAAACCATACACTCCACAACATGCCGCTGGCATACGAATTGAACCACCAGTATCGGTCCCTAAAGTAAAATCAGCCAGCCCTGCGGCTACGGCAGCAGCAGACCCACTCGATGAACCACCTGGAATAAGATCAGGATATTGAGGATTGATTGCAGTGCCAAAAACAGGATTGATCCCGGTAATTCCAAAAGCCAACTCATGTAGATTGGTTTTTGCGGTAATTTGGCAATCCGCTGCCAAAATACGCTCTACCACTTCTGCATTTTTTGTTGCAGAAGGCTTATCCATCAAGGCTTTGCTCCCGATCATGGTCTTTAGACCTTGAATATCAATGGAATCTTTCACCATGACTTTTAAAGCACCGTGTCCTATTTGTACGTCTTGTACAACAATATTCATTCACTTTTCCATGTATTTTTGTACTTAATACCAATATCGGAAAAAGTAATGTAATTGTCAAGATATTTTTATCAGAAAGAGCAAAGATTTTTTCTTTAATTTTTGTATAATGATGAATATTCATCTTTATAAAGTTATCACTTTGCTATGCTTACTCATTTAGAACAATTTCTACCTAATAATGAACCTAGCAGCTTACAAAGCTATCCTTTCTTTTGGATTTCTCAAGTGAATGGTAAATATACACAACTTATTGAAAAATCAATAAAAAAACTAGGTATCGACAATACACGTCGTAAAATCATTTTAAGTACCAATGCTTTGCAACAAGCCAGTATTACCGAAATTGCCAACCTCTCTACCCTTAAATTGACCACAGCAACCAAAGCCATTTATCGCCTAGTTGAGGATGATATTGTGCAGGTTTTTTCTTCAGAGTCTGATGAACGTATCTCGATGGTCAAGCTCACTGACAAAGGCAAAGAACTGGTGGAGCAGATCAATCAAATCAGCCAAGTGACTTTATCTGGGATTTTAAATGCCTTTGAAGATGAGGAATTGCATCAGTTAAATGCACAGTTGAAAAAGCTATTCAATTTGATGCCATCAAGCTAAAAGCTGTAAATAAATGCCCATTAGCTCAATGCAATGGGCGAATTGTTCGGTTCATCACGTTGCGGACTGTAAAATATTAAACGATGGTTTTAACTTACTTTTTTCAATTCGATCTAAAAAGGTGCGTAAGACATCTTGTTTATATTGATGAATATCCACATCCGCATAATTATAAAAGCCCTGCTTTTCACGAAGGCCATTACGCTGCTGCCGCATATTTTCCGCAATAATTTCAGGTGTACGAAAACGCTCACCCAGCTCTTTTTGCAAATATTGCGAGGCATAATACAAAATATCGCCACCGCCCCAATCAATAAACTCCAATAAGCCTAAAACAGAAAAACGCAAACCAAAACCGGTACGAATAGCAATATCAATATCTTCTGCCGAAGCGACTCCATCTTCAACCATACGTGCCGCTTCATTCATTGCCAAGGCCTGAATCCTTGGCACGATATAGCCCGCCTTGGCATTACAAACCACAGGTACCTTACCAATCACCTGTAGGAAATGCTTAAGCTGAGTCAGCACCTCATTTGAGGTCTGGTCAGAACGGCTTAACTCCACCAAAGGCATGAGATAAGCAGGATTTAGCCAATGTGCATTGACCACTCGCTCAGGATGCGAAATCATTTGCGCAATATCCGTCACTAAAAATGTGGATGTGGTCGAAGCCACAATACACTGCTGTGAAAGATATTGATCCAGCCAAGCAAAAATTTCTTGTTTGGCTTGTTTTACTTCTGGTACAGCCTCAAGGATCAACGCACAGCTTGGCAACATGCCTGTAGCAGCCTGTTTAGATAAAATCGCAATCTTATCCAAAACAAAAACTTGCTGCTCCGCTTGAATAAACTGAATTTTCTCAAGCAACTGTAACTCTTGCTGTAAATCAGCACGAATTTGAGTTTGATATTGTTCAAATTCAGCTTCACTACGTTGTTTTGCATCAATCAAATCAACGTTTAGTCCTGCATAGGCAAATGCAATCGCAATGGCTTTGCCCATACGTCCAGCGCCAAGCACCGCAATTTTTTCGATCATCTGCATTTTAGACACCTTGTTGCAAAATCGCTTGCAGTTCTGCTGGGCTTTTATCCGCAAGACCTAAACGCTCAAAAGTACGCCCTTGTTGATATAAATCCTTACCCGTGACCGCTGACGCGATATTCAACAATCCTTCAGCAACAGGGGTTGCAACACCTGCCCAACGTCCCACAGAAACTAAAAAAGATAATCCTAAACGAGTGTCTTCTAACATATAGCGATGTGAATCTAAGTCGATATCCTCACGCCAGTCACCGCTGTCGGTTAATTTTCCATGTGCCCCACGTCCATACATCCATTCATCACCCTCACCTTCATGATTATAATGATCCGCCAAAGGAAAATGTGGTGCTGTATATCCCAATGCTTCACGCAGTTGCATTCGTTCCGCATCGAGTTGATTGGTGACACGACGAATTGAGGGTTGAGTACCTTCGTTATGAATATCCCACGCTTCAAAATGTTCAAGTGGACCTGCATTCATCAAAATCAGAGGTGGATGAATAATCGGTCCAGCATTCATCAATGCACCACTTAAGCTGTCTTCAACGGGTTCAACGCTAGGATATGCCTGCTTAAGCACTTGAAATGCATGTTGTGACAATACGCTTGGAAACACGCCTGTGGGTAACCGGGTCGCATAACCACTAATCACAATTTGATTCACCCCATGTTTACGCACCAGATAAGGCAAAGTTCCCGTTTCTGCAAATGCCACTTGCGCAGTGTTGCCTGCTTGTTGCATCGCCTTGGCAAAGATAAAACTACCAAATGTCGCTGGTGGTAAGTACACCACTTGCCCTGCTTTAAAAAATGGCGCTGCTTGATGGGCTAAATCATCATGTGTGGTCGCAGGTAATGGAATAATAATCAACTCGGCATGTTCAATGGCGCTTTGCAAATCATCAGACAAATTAATCTGACTCTTTTCAAAACCCACCGTCACAGTACGATCGCCCTGATAATCCTTAATCTTTAATTGCCCAGTGGCAGCAAGTTGTTGTAAAGCATCTGAATCACGGCGCCATAACAGCACCTCATGCCCTTTTTCAGCCATTTCTGCCGCAGCTGCATAACATCCATGGCCGCCACCTAAAACTGTAATTTTCATCATTGCTCTTCCTGATTTATTTCAATTCATCATAGAAGTGCAATAACCTGCTGGCTTATCCAAACACGCAACACCTGTTCAGGTTACGAAAGCATTGTACTCATTTGAACAGGACTCATTTTTAAAGTTTTAGAGGGCAAACACCCATAGCGTTTTTTATACAGCGTAGAAAAATGCCCTAAACTTTGGAAGCCATGACGCAGCACAATATCCGTCACTGTTTCATTGGTTTGTGCATGCTGTAAAGCCAAATGTACCCGTTCAAGTCGCTGATCACGGATATACTCGACTGGGGTTTGTTGTAAATAGTGACTAAAGCCTTTTTGCAATGTGCGGATCGACACCTCACAACACTGGCTTAAATCCGCTAATGAAATCGGTTGTTCTAAATGATTCTGAATATATTTTTGTGCTTTTTTTAGATAGCCGGGCAAAATATGCTGTCTTTGCAAATTAAGCTGGTCACTATAGTTATTTGGAATCTTTAATAAAATCAGTTCAATTAAATACTGGGTAAAACTTGCTGAGATAAAGCTCCAATTTTGAATATGATAATAGGCATGGCACAAATAATTGAGGGTTTCAATAATCGAGTCTATGCCTTCCTCGGTACAGGACAGACTCATATCAAAGATAACCGGTTCATGACTGGTATGCCCCAACATTTTAAACAATTGGGTTTCTACATCATGTTGAGCAAGTTTTAAAATAATATTTCGGCAATGCTGATTGGTCTGGATTTGCTGTTGAGTATGTGGATGCGTAATTGACATAATCCCGACTGACTGTAGCACCTGTTGGTCTTCTATACCGACTTTACATTGGCCTTCCAGTGTCAATCGAAATAAATAAAAATCAGAAACCTCATCAATGGTGATTATCACAGGGGCACTATATTTAAGATCGTACAAGGCACAATTTCCAAAGCGAAAACCATTTAAACGGGTATTTAGCGGTTCACGCACTTCCACCTCAAAACGATGAGGGCTTAAATAATAACTGACCTGATCTTTAATGGTTTGATAATCATCCGATTTAAACAATAGCAGTTCATCCAGATAATCCAATTTGAAAAACTGTTCCATTCTTTCACTTCCTGATTATGGATTGACCAAACAAGTCACGAAGCCCATTACAAAGAATGGGTGTTGTGACTGATTGAGAACACCATTGAATTAAGAGGCATGTTCCTGCTGCATACTGGCACTAAATGCCTTACAGCCCTTTTTCAATAAGATAAATGCCAACACACATGAAATCGTACCCACGATAGACAAAGACATCCCCACCATCAGTGGATTTTCAAAAATTTTATCTGTAATCAATGCCACCAACGTGGTACCAATTCCAACTGCAACCAAATTACTGATCAGCAAAAATACAGCTGAGATTTGTGCACGCAACTGATTCGGTGCCAGCATTTGCATTGCTGTAGTTGAAATTGGCATTGGGAAAGAGGCAAAAAACATGGCAGGGACCAGAAATACCACAGAAAGCCACAGCTCATTGACTTGGGTAAAGACCATAATTGGTAAAATTAATCCCACAATTCCAATCACACCGGTAATCATTGGTGCGTCCTTACGTCCTTTTTGAATAAACCAGTCATTGAGCCAGCCTGCACAGAATACGCCAAGAATATTTGCCACCAATAACACCGTGCCTAGCATATAGCCTGCTTCTGTCGGTGTAAGGCCAAACTTACGCATGTAAAATGCTGGTGACCAACTAATCAAGCAATACAGCGCCATTGCATAGAAAGTAAAACCTAAATAATGGCAAGTAAAAGTACGACTATGTTTTTTGATAAACTTAAACGCATCTTTCATATTGGTCTTTTCAACTTGACCTTGTGCATTTAAACGCTGACCTTTACGCTGCGGTTCTCTGACCGTAAGTAACACCAGTAAACCAATAAACACCCCGGGTAAGCCCACGATAATAAATGCCGCCTGCCATGCTCTTAATGCACCAAATAAAGGAACCTGAATGGTGTCCATATTTTTAAGCAAGCCAATCACATAACCGCCGACCAGAAAAGCAATCCCTCCACCGACAAATGAACCAATTGAATAGACTGCAACAGCACGGCCTAATTTGTCCTTACTGAACATATCACTAAACATTGAATACGCTGCTGGAGATAAAGCAGCTTCGCCCACTCCAACCCCCATACGGCTTAAAAACAGTTGAATAAAGTTTTTACTTAAGCCACAGAATGCAGTTGCAATGCTCCAAAACACCACCCCGACTGCAATAATTTTTGGTCGCGAAAATCGATCTGCCAAATAGGCCAGTGGCAACCCCATAAAGGCGTAAAACAATGAAAAGGCGAGACCATGTAATAGACTAAATTGGGTATCTGACAATCCTAGATCAGCCTTAATTGGTTCAATCATCAGTGCCAGTATTTGCCGATCTATAAATGAAAATATATAAGCCAACATGCAAAGTGAAACAACATACCATGCATATGTATTTGAATGAGAGCCTGTTGACTCTGGTGAATGAGTATCCATTTTTCTTCCTTGTCCATGCATTTTTATGATTGGTATCTTTAAGAAGATGTCGCGTATTTAAGGAAATATCCATTTCCTATCCACCTTCTTGATAAAAGCTTAACCCACTATAGTTATTTTTACATGGAATTTTCCATGTTATTTTAAGTATATAGTTATACCTTTTACTTCACAATGCTCAACTTGAACAAATTTATTTTATTTAAAGTATTATATATCAATAAGATAATCTATTTTACAAATTGGAAATTATTTTTTGGAAGGTTCTTGAAACATACGTTAAAAATTTAATTTTAAAATAATATTGAATTTTACATTTATTTTTACATAATATAGAAAATAAACCTCTCATAGGAAATGGATATGCCGCTGTCAAAACAAGATGCAATTGAAAGTATACATAGCATGCACGTACTGATTGAACGTATTTTTAACGGGAAACATACAGAACAAGATCTTCCCCTACTTATTGAATATTTTTCCGATCATTTTGAGATGGTCGGTGCAGCTGGAAAGCGCTTGTCCTTAGCCGATGTCAAAGGTCTGTTTAGCAATAATCAGGGCAAGATGCCAGATCTACAGATCGAAATTTATGATGAACAAATTTTGATGCAAACTGAACAAAGCATTGTTCTCACCTATACTGAAAAACATACCAAGGAATCAGGAGTTCTAGTTCGACGTTCATGTGCGCTTATTGAAGAAATTCAAGGAAAAATGCAGTGGAGCTATTTACAGGAAACTTTTTTACCTTAAATAATTGTCAGTCATAATAACTTCATTTTTCAATGCAACGCTTTAAGTTCAATAAGATATCAATTTAGAATATAAATGATCGAGTTGCGACTTAAAGCTTAGACACTGCTTTTAGCAAATACTTTGTCTGTTTTCATCCCCATCATTAAAAATTTTACTTAAAAACAAAATTACGGTGAAGTCCAATTCAAAATAGTCGCAAACATAGACGAATTGTCAACAGATCCTATTTATTTCAAAAGTATGCATCTTGTTATGTATAAAACAGATTGAAAAATCCTGTCGCAATCTCCTCCACAAAAATGTATCCAAACATTTAATCTGCATAAAGTGGATAAACACATGGAAAATCTGGATAGAGCCCTTCTTTAAATCGCGGTTCAATCAAACAAAGGACTGATTGAATAGAGGAAGAGCCCATGACTGCACGTAACCTCGCCGAATGGCAAAATTTTGTACACAGCTGTATCGATTTTCGACCAAATGATGGTGTTTATCGAATAGCTCGCGATATGTTTACCGAACCAGAACTATTTGATCTCGAAATGGAACTCATTTTTGAAAAGGTCTGGATTTATGCTTGCCATGAAAGTGAAATTGCCAATAACAATGATTTCATTACAGTACAGATTGGCCGACAACCAATCATTATCAGCCGTGATGGTAAAGGCGAACTACATGCCATGGTCAATGCCTGTGAGCATCGTGGTGCAACCTTGACCCGTGTGGCCAAAGGCAATCAGTCTGTATTCACCTGCCCGTTTCATGCTTGGTGTTATAAGTCGGATGGGCGTTTGGTTAAGGTCAAAGCGCCAAATGAATATTGTGAAGATTTTGATAAATCCAGCCGTGGTTTAAAACAAGGCCGTATTGCCAGCTATCGTGGATTTGTTTTTGTCAGTCTGGATACTCAGGCCACAGATTCACTGGAAGACTTTTTAGGTGATACTAAAGTGTTCCTTGACTTGATGGTTGATCAATCACCAACAGGTGAGCTTGAAGTATTACAAGGTAAATCTGCTTATACTTTTGCAGGTAACTGGAAACTACAAAATGAAAATGGTCTGGATGGCTATCATGTTAGTACCGTGCATTATAACTATGTTTCCACCGTTCAACATCGCCAGCAAGTTAACGCAGCCAATGGCAGTGAACTTGACACACTTGATTATAGTAAATTAGGTGCGGGTGATGCCGAAACAGATGATGGCTGGTTTAGCTTTAAAAATGGACATAGTGTGCTGTTTAGTGATATGCCAAATCCAGCGGTACGTCCTGGTTATGATATGGTGATGCCTTATCTGCTGGAAAGGTTTGGGGAAAAACGCGCTAAATGGGCCATGCATCGTTTACGTAACCTCAACCTTTATCCAAGCCTGTTCTTTATGGATCAGATCAGTTCACAACTGCGTATTGTCCGTCCTGTGGCGTGGAATAAAACCGAAGTCATCAGCCAATGTATTGGTGTCAAAGGTGAATCAGCGGAGGCACGTCGTAACCGTATTCGTCAGTTTGAAGACTTTTTCAATGTATCAGGACTGGGTACGCCAGATGATCTAGTGGAATTCCGCGAACAACAAAAAGGCTTTCAGGGTCGTTTAGAACGCTGGAGTGATATCTCACGCGGTTATCACCAATGGAATTATGGCCCATCACAAAATTCACAAGATCTTGGTATTGAACCCGTGATCACAGGGCGTGAATTTACTCATGAAGGGCTATATGTCAACCAGCATGGTCACTGGCAACGCCTGCTCCTCAATGGGCTCAATAAAAAAGCACTTAAGATGCAAGAAGTCACTTTTTTAAATCAATCTGTTATGGATGAGGTGTAACCATGTCTCTAGAACTTCATTTTGCAGTGTCTCAATTCCTGTATAAAAAGGCAGAACTGTGTGATCGCTATGATTGGGATGCTTACCTCGAACTCTATGATGAAGACAGCGAATATCATATCCCACAATGGATTGATGACCATCACTACGTTCAAGATCCCAATCAAGGCTTGTCCTATATTTATTACCCCGATCGTTCAGGACTTGAAGATCGTGTGTTCCGTATCCGCACTGGAAAAGCAGCTTCTGCAATGCCTTTACCGCGCACTCAACATAATATTCACAATGTACAAGTAAAGACTCAGGAAGATGGTTTGGTTGAGGCAAAGGTAAGTTGGCGCACGCTTTATAATCGTCAGGGCCTTGAAGGATGCTTTTATGGTCATGCCACTTATTTGCTCCGTCCAACTGAAGATAGCTTCCGTATTCGTCGTCAACACAGTGTATTGCTTAATGACATGATAGATTCGGTTCTCGATTTCTATCACGTCTAAGGAGAAATACAATGAGTCATTCTGTTGCACTCAACTTTGCCGATGGTAGAACATTTTTTATCGCGGTACAGGAAGACGAATTACTGTTGGATGCAGCGGTTCGTCAAGGAATCCACCTCCCGCTCGACTGCCGCGAAGGTGTTTGTGGAACCTGTCAGGGAAAATGTGAAACGGGTATTTATGAACAAGAATATGTCGATGAGGATGCATTAAGCGAACGTGATTTGGCTGAACGTAAAATGCTAGCTTGCCAAACACGGGTTAAGTCTAATGCCGCTTTTTATTTCGATCATAGTTCTGAAATCTGTAATGCGGGTGAAACTTTAAAAATTACCACGGTGGTTACTGCTGTTGAATTGGTTTCAGAAACCACCGCGATCTTGCATCTCGATGCCAGTAGTTTTGACAAAGAACTGAATTTCTTACCGGGTCAATACGCACATTTACAAATTCCAGAGACTGACGATTGGCGTTCTTATTCATTTGCCAATCGTCCCAATGCCAACAATCAACTTCAGTTTTTAATTCGTCTGCTGCCAGATGGTGTAATGAGTAATTATCTCAGAGAACGTTGTCAGATCGGACAAAGCCTGATGATGGAAGCACCTTTAGGTAGTTTTTACCTACGTGAAGCTGAACGCCCTCTGATCTTTATTGCAGGTGGTACAGGCTTATCGGCTTTTTTAGGTATGCTCGATAATATTGCGGATCAACCAAATCAACCCTCAGTGCAACTGTATTATGGTGTCAATACAGAAGCCGATCTATGTGAACAAAAGCGTTTGATCGCCTATGCAGAAAAGATCAAAGACTTTAGTTATTATCCGATCATTTCAAGCGCCTCAGAACGATGGCAAGGAAAATCAGGCTATATCCATCAACATCTGGATAAACAACAACTTCAACAACAACGCTTCGACATGTACTTATGTGGCCCGCCACCGATGATCGAAGCCGTTAAATCTTGGCTAGATGAGCAATCTATCGAAGATTGTTCGATTTACAGTGAGAAATTCTTACAGAGCAATACGGTTAGAACTTAGTTTTAACAACAAAATGCGTGTCATATCTTAAGATATGACACCAACTCACATCAGGGTTAAGCTCAAGATGATTCTAATCTTAATTGGGCAAAAAAACTTATTAAATAGCGAGATCATAGAATGATTTATTGATGGAATTTGGATATTTTTTCTACATGGCCTGAATATTTCAGTTTGGTGATATCCTGATATTTAAAATAATATGAGGATTTTTAATATAACTATATTATTCAATTAGTTAAATCAATAAAAACAACCAAAAACAAATTGATCATTTTAGTCAGATTTGCTATACATAGAGATAGATCTTAAGGAATAGGATCATATAAAGAGTACAAAGCATGATCAATGCTATCCTTTATTTTTTTAAAAATACTATGACGTTTTTATTGATTTGATCACGCCAAACTAGACTAAAAATATGTTGTATCGAGGTATTTTACTTGGTCTATTTTTTGCTTAACTCTTTATATCACTGCCAGCCACTTAAAGTTTTAAGTATTGTTTAGTGCATTTTTAATCAGGTCATCATGTGACATAAAGATTAGCTGTAATAAACAAGCCAGCCAAAAGGAATATTTATGAGTCAGGTCGATCCTACTATGGAATTCAATGGACGTCATTTACAGCAATGCCCCATTTTTTCATCACAAAACTTAGTCTTTCACCATCAAGACTTGGGCGAAACCTGCAAAAGTGTTGGGCAAATCTTCAAACCACATCTATTAAAAATCGTACAACAGCAACATGATTTTCACTCATCCATGCACCATCTTAAAGCAGGACGATTATCCATCAGTCGTCTTGAATACAGTGCCGATGTCTATATTGAACCTGACCATTTAGAAAAATTTTATCTGATTCAAATCCCAACACAGGGATATGCAGAAATTGAAATGAATCAACAAAAATTTATTTCTTATCCGCAAGTTGCCTCTCTAATTTCACCCGAACAATCGCTAAAAATGCGCTGGCATGCCAACTCCCCACAGCTGATTCTCAAAATTGATAAAGATGACCTTTTACAGCACTGCCGCCAGCATCTTCCAGACGCACAGCAGCACCCTCCTATTTTTGAACCCAAGCTTGATCTTTCTACCCAAGGCGGTGCTTATTTTTTCCAATTGATGCGTACATTGATGGATGCACTTGCTTGTGAACAACATCCCTTACATCACCCAATGGCATTTAAGCAATTTGAATCCAGTCTATTCAATGCCCTGATTTACGGCCAAGCCAACAGCTTATTGCATCAAATCGATCAGTACAGAGAAAAAGCCATTTCACCTTATTTTGTCAAACGTACTGAAGCCTATATGCGTGAAAATCTACACGCAAATTTAACCATTGAACAATTGGCTGAACAGGCAGGCGTAAGCGTACGTACATTATTTGCAGGATTTAAAAGCTTTTTAAACACCACTCCAATGTCATACTTAAAAGAATTGCGTTTTGAACAAGCGCATATGGAACTCCTACAAAATGAGCATGTCTCAGTCACAGATGTCGCGTTTAAATGGGGCTTTAGTCATCTTGGGCGTTTTTCTCAGGAATATAAACGTCGTTATGGTGAATTACCCTCTTGTACACGCCGTAGCACCCTTGAACAGCAAGATCTCAGGTTTAAGCCATATTCTTAAGCAACCGATGAGATTTAGTTAAAGAGATTTTATTGAATATAAAAAGTTAAAAACCTATTTAGACGTATCTAAATAGGTCAAGTATATCTGTCAGGATATTGCCATAGCGTTTCACATCAGAAGTGATGAATATAACGTAATTGCAAACGAGTTCCTTCAGGACGATTTTTTGCATCCTGTTCAAAATAGGCATTTGTCACGATATGATCATGTTTAGAAAAGCTATACATCGCCCCCGGTCCAATCGCCCACACTTGTTCACGTGTGCCTGTTAATTTTTCACCCTCTACTTCCGTGTCAGTAATTTGCTTGAGCCAGTAACCATTGATCCCTAAGCGTAATTGTGGTGTAAGCGCATAGTCTGTTGCAAAATTGGCATGGATTGCTTGCCCTGCCTGAATATCATCTGCAAGACCGAAGCTATAATTTGGATCATCATTTTTAAAATTGTACAAATAGTGCAGACGTGTAGAAACCGTCCACTTTGGATTAAACCAATAAGTTGCTGCCCAGTATGGATCAAATGAGACAGCATTATTGCCCGGATTAATATTTTTATTCTGATCATATTTCCCTGTCGGTAAATTGACCTGAAATTCAAAACGTTGTACAAATTTAGGACCATCTTTGCCCATGACTGGGTCAAACTGGATAAATGGCCCAATCATCAGATCACCAAAACCCCCTTGGGCTTTAATCGCAGCATTATTTAAACCATCCTCCATATCCATTTTGCTGACAAATGGAATCAGTAAATTCAATCCTAACGATGTGTGTTCACCTACACGCACATCGGACAGATAACTAACTTGTTCAACAATGACTTGAAAATTTAAGTCGGTCTTGGGTAAAGCTAACCGATGAGCTTGATTGTCTTTTAACTTGTTCGAATCATAATTTTGCAGATAAGTTTGAGAATACCATCCCGGCCCAGCAGGCAGTCCACCATCCAGAAAACTGGTCATGCCCAGATTCACCGTCGGCAAGTCATATGCCTGTGCTGCAACCGCTGTTAAGACCACTGTTCCAGCAAGAAAACCTCTTTTGATCACATTATTTTTCATTTTCGATCCCCGAAAAAAATCACGATCAAAATTGATCGTGATTGTTGCTGTTAAATACTCAGTTCTGGATGTGCTGCAGCAATACGATACTTGCCCGCATGAAACACCAAAGGCTCACCAATACGATGTTGATAATGTTCAATCTGACCAATAAAAATCAGATGATCCCCCCCTTCATATTGATTTACGTTTTTACATACCAATGTTGCCAATACATCTTCTAGTAACGGTAAACCGCGCTCACACTCACGATGTGCAATGTTGGCAAACTTATCCTCTGAACCACGGGCAAAATGCCCTGAAAGTGAGTGATGTTCTTGTGCCAGCATATGAATTGCAAAATATTCGGCCTCAGTAAAATCTAATAAACTTGGTGCAGTCTTTGACAAACTCCATAAAATCAGCGGAGGATCGAGTGATAGTGAAGAAAACGAGTTGGCTGTCATCCCAACTTTTCGTCCATCTCGTCCACGGGTTGTAATCACCGTAACCCCTGTAGCGAACTGCCCTAACAGGTTGCGAATTTCTCTTGGATTTTCCGTATCAATCGGTTTTAAATCCAGTTCCTGCGATGTGTTGATATTCATAACATTCACCTTTGACTTTGCTTCCCTGTTAAGCCACTTTTTGACAGCTTTTCGATTCGATAAAACGCTGCGCCTGTTCTGGATCAAACCACCATGGGGCAAAATTGCGTGGATTATCAAAATTATTGGCAATACTCGAAGCAATGGCATGGTTCTGCTCAGCCGCCGCCAAAAGCTCAATCATGTGCGGTTGTGGTGGCAACAATAAACTGTTGGTCCAAGCCACGACTTTTTCGGCATATGCCCAATAACGTTCAAATGTCTGTTGCATCCATTCATCTGTAAATGTTTGATTGTCATGCGCTAAAATGGCATCGAAATAAATTTTGCTACACTTGGCGGCATTGTTTGAACCTTGCCCAGTGATTGGGTCGTTCACCACTAACGCATCGGCCATACCAAAAACTTTACGACCAGATGGCAGGGTTAATATCGGTTTACGCACTCCCGGTGGAAAACGTCCAGACAGATAGCCACCAGCGTCGGTTAATTCAATATTTTCACAACGTGCTGCTTCCCAAGGCACATATTTGTTTAAAATATCTTTACTCATTTGCAAATGCTGTTCTGGTGTTTTTGCATCTTGCCAGCAATCCATCGGCCCACCGGGAATGCCTTCAAACACCATAATTTCACAAGCACCTGTAACTGTAAGCGCAGGAAAACAGAAATATTCACCCACTTCTGGAATTACGTTAAAAGTCACACGTGAATACGGCGACATTTGCTTCATACCTGTCACATAGGTCAAGGCAAGCGCGCGTTGTGGCTTATCAAAACAACTACGCGCTTCATCACGCTCGAACTGTTTAACCACTTCCCCCTTACCTGCGGCCAGTAAGACCAGCTCATATTCAGCAGTGAGCTGTTCCAGTTCCTCTATCCCAACATCTTGAATAATCAACTGACCACCACGATGCTCAAACATTTCCATCCAGTACGGCATCTTGACGCGCTGATCTACCGATTGTGCATAACGCTCCAATCGCGCACTCCATGCAAAGGCAGGCTGTTTTGTTTCTGGGTTGACCAGTGTAAATCCAATCCCTTCCACCGCTGGACATTGCTCTTCCCAAAAATTAAGTCCAACATCACGCTCTGTTTGCAAGGCTGTGTGAAACATACACTGACTTGACATGACTTTGCCCTGACGAATTTCATCACCAGTACGGTTGGTGACAATCGTCACCTCATAACCTGTGTCTAATAATCCTAAACCGAGCTGCAATCCAGATTGACCAGCTCCTACTATAGCGATACGACGCATCATGGTTCTCCCATATTTTTTAATTCATTGAGTGTTTTAAATGTTTGATTTGCTATCACGCGTCATCGGCTAAACGTGGAATAGCAGGTTGATTCCCTTCAGGCCCCATAACGGAGTAACCACCATCGACGGAATAATCTGCGCCTGTCACAAAACTTGCGGCTGGCGAGAGTAAAAACAGCACCACATTGGCCACTTCTTCGGGATGACCTAGACGTCCCAGCAAGTGGTAGTCAGCTGCTACGGCATCAGCTTTGCTTCGGTTATTGCCACTAACTTCAGCAATCACCCGTGACCATGTCCAACCAGGTGATACCGAATTAACCCGAACCCCATCTGCTGCAAAATCCATCGCCATGGACTGGGTAAGTTGTCGCATCGCTGCTTTTGAAACGGGATAAAGCCAGCGCCCTGTTTGCGCAAATTTGGCGGAGATCGAGGTGAAATTGACAATCGCACCATGCTTGGTTTTTAAATCTTGATAAAACGCACGGGTCAGTTCGACTGCTGAAAGCAGATTAATATTCAATGCTTGTAGCCAGTCTTCACGTGAGGATTTAAAGCCATCATCCAGATAGGTACAGGCCAGATTGACCAAATAATCAACTTTGCCAAAGCTGTCGTGAATTGTTTTTACTGCGTTTACAATCGCCACATCACTGCTTAAATCAGTTTGAATAAATTGCGCCTGCCCATGCATGGCATCCGCCACTTGCTGCCCTTGTTGGTCAATATCCAGAATAATGACTTTTGCGCCTGCATCGACCAATGCTTGAACCACGGCCTGACCAATCAGGGTGGCGCCACCACTGACCACAGCGATTTTCTGATTCAATTGAATATCCATATTCCACTCCTAGATAGTTAAAACGATTTGCCTTCGCTGCTTGACCAAGATGGCATGAGGGTATTGGATGGCAAATCTTCATCCAGTAGTTTTTGAGCAGTTTCTACACCAGCAACAGGTAGCCCTTTAGGATTGAGTAATCCAATTTGAACCAGAACGGATGCCTGATCCCAGTAGATATGTTCATGGCATAGTTTTGGGCCACGGAACTGGATCACACCCAGCATAGGAATCTCAACATACTTTTCTGTTGGCGCGACACCCGGCAGTAACCAGTCAATTTCACTGTCATGGGTAAAACTCATAATGAATTCATCCACCACCTGTGTTGAACCAACAGTGCGTGAGATCGACGTGATCTTCATATCTTTAGGATTTTGATGAACGAAGTGATATTGATAGAAGCGGGCAAGTTGGCTATATCCCACACCACCTGTCAATGTTGGAATATGATTGACATAGGGTTGCGCCACCATGGTTGCCATAGTGGCAGGTACATCGCGTGTATCAAATTCATAACGGATATGCGCTTCCCAAAGTGCAACCAAATCATAAACTGGTCCGATACTTTGATGCAGTGCGGTAATACTGCGTTCATGAGCAAAACGTGCGGAGGGTTTGTGATAATGTTCGCTATTTGGTCGGGCAAAGGCATGATCTACACCCTCATAGACATAAGCCTGAACATTGCTATATTGGGCGGTAGCATCCAGAATCTTTTGGCGTGCCTCTGGCGGTGTAAACTTGTCTAATGCAGCAATATGTAAAACTACTCGCCCTTTGGCATTTTCAAGTTCATCGAGTGTCTTCTCGATTCCTACCCCGTAATAACCCACAGCACAGGCCACTTCAGGAATACGACAACCTGCCAGATACGCCAGTTTTCCACCCAGACAATATCCCACGACACCTAAGCCTGCACTGGCATCGCAACTCTCTAAAGTTTTGAGAAAATTCAAGCTATCTTGAATATCTTCGACACCTTGATCTTCATCATAGTGTTGATAAAGCTCGAAGGCTTTTTGAAAATCTTGCTCGGTATAACCCAGTTCAATGCGGGGTGCAGTACGCCAGAATAAATCTGGAACCAATACGGTATAGCCTTCCTCAGCCAAAAAATCAGCCTTGATACGCATTGCTGCATTCACACCAAAAATTTCCTGACACAGTACAATTCCAGGCCCTTTTCCGCCTTCTGCACTTGCCAAATACCCAGCAAATGACTTCCCTGTTTGTGTTTTTACTTCAATATATTGACCTGACATTTCATCCATTCCAGACCTAACCGTTAGCGTTATCATGTCTGTGAAAGGTATTTAACGTCTGTCCAAAATCTGCGAGGATTATCCAATCAGTGCGGAATACTATGAAAGATGCAAATTCATTGCATAAAATTTATTTTAGAAATCATTAGATCTTTTTCATAAATCAAAAAATGAGCATATTGAGCGAATCGTTTTGATATTGAAATTACCTTTGGGCTGAGACGAGGATGAGAGGGCTTTTATGTTGAATTATGGTTTTAATAAGGACTTATGATATAAGCTGATTGTCACTTTTTATAAATATCTTGTCATCTACTATTCTGAACAACATTATCTTAAACAAGATTTTGCTCACCAGATCAGAAAGCCATAGTTAAATAAATAAATCTGCAATTTTGCAAAACTTCTCAATAGAACTCATTATTAAAACCATCTCACTTAGCAATACATTGCAACAATACCCTGTTGTTCAGTAAGCTATGTCTAACGCTACATGTAATGCACGCTTCTGTGTGATTCGTCCCAACTTCTATAAAGCTGATTCTACCAAGCTGAGTGAATATATTAGACATGGTTTCTGATTTATTAAATTCTAATATGCAGCCTGCATTTTCTGACAACAATCAAGTTCGTGTAGTAACGACTTTTTCAGAACTTATAAATACGACATTTCAAGGCGAGATAAATGCTATTTGTTGGAACAGAGATTTGCTGGGTGATTTTAAAGAAATTGTGTCTAAACTTGAATTAAAAGAAAATATTACCGAAGTTTCTACTGAAGATCTTTTAGCATTACAACTTTCAGAAAAAGGAATTCTAGCAAGAGATATCATCTTAAGGGATATACAGCTTCTAACTGATTTCGGCGCATCGCCTTCACTGAATTTACTTAAACATTATGAACGGGACCAAGATCTGGATTTCATTTCTACAGATGTGTATTCGTTTCATGTTGATCGTTCGCCCATTGAAACAGATACTTTTTTATGTACCTATCATGGCACTGCCAGTGACATCATCTCCAATGATCAAGTAGAACAAAAGATTTTAATTCCAGAAATCAGGGAAGAGCTTAAAGCATTACATGACGGTCCTGAAGCAGAATTTGAAACCTTTCTGCAAGAGTATTTTTTTGATCTGCATTACCAGCCAAAACCCGACTCAGAACCTGTAAACCTAGGATCAGGACATCTTTGGCGCTTAGCAGTAGATCATCCAACACAACAGGTTTTACCTTGCGTTCATCGAGCGCCCATTGAAAAGGATGGCGAGTATAGGTTGTTGTTAATTTGTTAGATCAGCATCTGATCTATAGAGAAAAATTGCTTCTCGATATGACAAGTTTAAAAAGAATGATTAAAGCACCAGTTTGTAAAGAATGCTGATTAATTCCATTTTAAAATAATCAACGACTCGTACTTTAAGTAAGAGATTAAAGTAGTTTATTAGCGCTTTTAAATTTTGGATAAAATCAGTTTAAAAGCACGAATATATTAACAAATTATATTTTTACTCGATTCTTAGTTTCACTTGGATTCTCTCCAAATTCTTCACGATATTCATGTGAAAAACGACCCAAGTGATTAAATCCCCAATCAAAAGCTAATTTTGAAATGGAAATATTTTTATCCATAGAGGTACTTAAAGTCTTATAAACTTGTTTTAAACGATATCTACGTAAAAAAGTCAAAGGACTTGTTCCATAATACTGTTGAAATTCAGCATATAATTTAGACTTTGATACGCCAGCTAATCTTAGCAGATCTTCTGCACGAATCTCTTCATGGGCATACTTCTGAATATAGTCGCACACCTTACGTAAGTATTCTGGCGCTTGTTGATCAGATAAGGATCTTAACAAGCTCGAATAATTATTTTCTTGCGAGAGTAATAAAGCTTTAATCAGGAAATTTTCATAATCCTCTGACCAAAGTTGTAAGCCCTGCATACTTTTGTATTGAGATCGAAGCAACAAAAAATGATCAATATTTTGCCACCACATCCCGATCCCCTGATCAATATTCAAACTCATTTCAGGATTGAAAACCACGGGCTCTTCAACAGACTGTCGTAGTAATTCGCCTAACACCTTCTGCATACTTTTCTCAGGAATAACCACTTGATATTTTTTACAATCTTTATCAATCGCTAAATCTTGTAAATCTGCATTAGATAAAATTAGCCCTTTATCGGTACTAGAAATATAATTGGTACCATTTATGGCTAAAGTCTGCTTACCTTGGATCGGTAAACTAATACTATATGCTCTTAAATTAGACGTGTTAATGAGTACATTTGCGCCATAACTGACCTTACCGATTGCCATACGCTTGTGGGGTAATCGAATCCCTTCATAATGAAAATCTAAGACATTTCGACCACATGTATCTAAATGGTGCTCCCCACATATTGAGGACATTAAACTGTGTGCAAATTCTGCCTGACGGGAATAGTGATTTAGATCCATCTCTTGGCTTAGTGATAACATATTCTTTTCACCTAGCTAACACTCAATATTTGTTTTAATTAGCAAATTATGCGCCAATCTCTTTTATTTAAAATATTGAGTAGTATCCATTTATAAACAATGTACAAAATCAATTTTGTATCATTCTTTATAACAAATTTAATTGAGAACTTATATACTATTTGGGTATGTAATTTTCACGTAAAAGTACCCTTTGAATAGACTCCAAAATTCTAGACATATACAACTAAAAGGTGTCTAAAAAATCAGTGGGTATTCAGTGTTGTGGTTCCATCAGCATATAAATTTTTGTATTTTTGTCATAACCAAACACATCATTGACAATCAATTTTATCTATAATATTCAATAAAAAATGGATTTGTGAAATGAAAATTGATGAAGAGTTAACCTTAAAAAAAATCCAGATATTTCTCGCTTTTATGCGTTGTGGTAGTTTATCTAAGACCGCTGCTGAAATGGACCTCAGTAATGTCAGTGTACACAAAGCCCTACATTCCTTAGAAAGTGCATTGCATTGCCCTCTGTTTAAAAATGAAGGGCGTCTACTTATTCCATTAAAAAGTGCCTATGTTTTACAAGAACACGCACAAAAAATTGTGCAAGATATTGTCATCACAGTAAATAAAACTCGTGAAGCAGCAGGCTTTGCTGCTAAAGTACTCAATCTAGGCTCGCTCTACTCGTTAACAGTCAATACTTTACCAAGTGTGATCAGTGGTTTAAAACTACGTCGCGGTGAACTGGATATTCAACTGTTATTAAGTTCTAATCGTGACTTGGTTAAAAAACTTAAGGCGACCGAACTGGATGCGATTATTGTTGCACTCAATGAGACGACGCAAGATCAAGTTTTTGAACATTTATCTATGTTTGAAGATGAAATTTTTTTAGCAGTCAATAAAAATTCAACTTATGCCCAATATCCAGAAATTGATTTAAGTCTTCTTAAAAATGAAACTTTTTTGACCTTAGCAAAAGGGTTTGCTACTCGCAGTGATAGTGATGTTATTTTTGAGAAAGCAGGAATTGACCCAAAAGTTTTCTTAGAAGTCAGTGATATATTCACCTTGATTAGTATGGTCAGCTCGGGGGTTGGGTTTGCTTTATTGCCAGGACGTATTTCTACCATTTATGAAAGTTCCGTCAAACTTATCCCACTACACACTTCTTATAAAATTAAGCAAGAGATTGGCTTGGTATTTTTAAAAAGTAAAGAACGTGATCCAAATTTACTGGCTCTGATCGCTGAATGCCGAATGTTTACCAAAAAGCTGCGACACTAAAAAATAAAGGCAGTTCACCTTGTCAGGAGAATTGCCTTTTTTAATTTTACACGGTGGATTTTAGCCGACCAGTAGTTTGACACATAAGTATAGAATTGTAGGTCCCATCAAACAACCTAATCCTGTATGAAAAGTTGCAGTTAATGCACCATATGGAACTAAACGGCGATCTGTTGCTGCCAAACCTGCGGATACACCACTCACAGTTCCTGCAAGGCCACCAAAAATCATAGCAGAACGAGGATTATCTAAGCCCATAAATTTGGCAGTCATTGGAGTAGACACCATCACACAAATTGCTTTAACCAAGCCTGTCGCAATAGATAAAGCCATCACTTCTGAACTTGCACCAATTGCAGCCCCCGTAACAGGACCAACAATATAAGTCACTGCACCTGCACCAATGGTAGTGATACTGACTGCATCACGATAACCAAATAACCATGCAAAAATACACCCTACGATAAATGGTAAAATCGTGCCTAAAAATAGTGCGAGGACACCAATAAAGCCTGCTTTCTTTGCTTCTGATGCTTGCACTTCAAATGCAGTCGCAACAATTGCAAAATCACGCAGCATTGCCCCCCCCATCAAACCAACACCTGCAAATAATGCAATATCGGTGATACCCTTTTGACCGCCTGTGACACTACCACCGACATAAGCCAGAATTAAACCAATCACAATTGCGATTGCAGATGCATGTACTCGCCCTTTAGTCAAATATTTAGAAAGCTTTGTAGAGAGCCACATAATCAATGCGACTAGAGCAAATGCAGTGACTAATCCAAGATGAGTTAAACCGCTTAAAATCGTTTCAGCCATGAGCTTTGCCTCCTAACTCTGCCAAATTAAACTCTTCTTCTTTTGGAAGAGGCTCACCTTTTTTATAATGACTCAGACCTGCAATTGTGAGGGTGCAAACGATAACAGTGGCGACGGCAGCAAAAATTGCCATATGCCCACTTGAAACTGCTGAAATCACATTTTGTTGTGCTGCCATTGCAACCACAATCGGGATATACATGGTTCCCCAAAATACCACCCCTTTTTCAGTTTCTATGGTCATTAGACCACGCTTATCCATCCATATACGAATAAAAATAAGTAAAATCATGGCAATACCAACACCACCAACATTAGATTTTACGCCAAATAATACGCCCAACATATCACCTACAACGACACCAACCAGTGTACAGAGTGCAAGCAAACCAACTCCATATATAATCATGATAAATTCCTTGTTTCCTTTGACATTTTTGTCCGTTCACTGCTTTAAATTTTGACTAAAACGTGTGAGCGCGTTCCTTTTGCATTTCAACGATTAACGTATCTAAACGTGTTCCTTGAAAAGACATGACGGTTCCATCTGTAAATATTTTTTTTGCCAAACCTGTCAGCACAGTTCCTGGCCATGCTTCGATTTGTAAGCGTACTCCTCTTTCCCATGCAGATTGAACGGTACTTTCCCAATCAATCATTCTGCTCATGTTAAATGTGATGTCATCGATAATTTGGTCCTGATGCACCAGTAGCCGTGCAGTCGTCCCACTTAAATAACGAATTTTTGGTGAACCTGTGCTGATTTTTTTAACCTCAGCATCAAGAGCTTCAGCTTGGTTCTTTAATAGCTCACAATGCGATGGGACTGCTACGCTCAGCTTTTTGCTCAACACACCCTTTTGGCGTGCGATGTCAGCGACATGTTGCATCGCAATGTCTACTCCTGAAATCACGATCTGGTTTACAGAGTTGATATTGGCAACAAATACATCTTGTTGATCTTGCTGCACCTCCTTTACCCACTCGCTTACACTGGCTTTATCCGCCCCAATCAATGCCATCATTCCATATCCTGTCGGATATGCGTCTTGCATTAGGGTTGCCCGGCGAGCAACCAGCTTTAGACCATCTTCAAAACTGAGTACTTCCGCAACTGTAGCTGCGGCCCATGCACCAATTGAGAGTCCAGCAACATAATCAGGTTTGAGTTGCTGTTCAGACAATAAATGTCCACTGACCACACCCGCGATATAAAGACAAAGTTGTACTGCATAAGTCGACTGTAAAGCTGCTTGCTGATCTAGAAGCAACACATCCTGACCCAAAATATCTGATGCACGCTCAAGATATTGATGCACCGACTTTATCTGAGGTAGGTCATGTAACATGTTAGGCTTTTGCGCACCTTGCCCCGGAAACACCCAAATCGAACTCATTGACTTGCCTTATCCTTGCCAAGGGTTATTGACTAAAACAGCACCTTGGTTGCGTTTGAGTAGGACCTTCCCTGTTGCTCTCACCCAATCTTTTAATGCCACACCACCCAAAGGCGTTTGTAACTGAACATCCAAGGGCAAACCCGTCAGTTGCAATTGTTGCCATATTTTCAAAGCTCGCGCTTTAGTCAAATCTTTAGGCGTACGAATCAGTACATCGAGATCGCTCTGTGCAGTCACAGTTTTACGCCCCGTGGCTAACTCGAACCCCATACTGCCCGTGTAGCCCCATGGCAACAAAAGCACGTTCATCTGCATTTGTAAGTGCAGAATTTGCATTGCCCAATGCGGAAATTGCGAAACTCCCAACTTACAAAGTTGTTCAGGCTTTATGCATTTTTCAATTTGCTGCTCAGGCATCATCAAAGCATAACGTTGGGATTTTTGCCGCCCCCGAACCCCAACAGGAATCATCCCTGATACACAAACTGCACGACGAACTACTACAGGATCGCCACTTTGAATCACATGACTCACCCAATCTGGCACATCCAAAGGAAGATATTGCTCTGTCAGCCCCCAGAGGAGATCATGTGCCTGTGGCTGCATTAGATCGACCACTGTGCACGCATTAACTCACGTACACGCTTTGACATTTGTCTATTTTCACCATTCAAACGTTGCTCTAGCCCAGTCGAGTTTTGCTGTTGAATGTCAGTGATTGCTTGTGTGATCACCTGTTTTACATGGGTCAGATCATTTGCTGTAGGCTGATCCGCATTTTCAACATCAAGACATGCTGTCAACAATCCTAGCGTGGCATAGCTTTGAATGTCATACGCCATTGGTGGAATACTGGCTGCCAATTTTTCTAACTCTTCTACAGTCCGAAGTGTGACACGAGCTGCCGACTCTTTACCCATGGCATGAACCATGACACCATCATCATGGAGTGCAAAAATACGATTGGCTTGATAACCATGAGCTAAAAATGCCCCTGACATGGATTTGCCCACTAACAAGCTGATCACAGGATGTCGTGCTAGCCGAGCACGCGCATAACTATCTACTGCACCGGCAAGGGCTTGATGTATGCCGAATAACTCTTCACGTCGTCCATAGGCCTGACTTGGTACATCAACAATTGCAACAATCGCGCGTTTCTGAGTGGTATGCTGATCTACTTGTATCACCTCATCTACCGCTTTTGCCAAAGTCCAACCTTCCAATAAACCGACTTCGCCTGCACGTGCGCGAGGGAATTGGTTCTCCGTATTTGCAACTACTACAATCAAACGAGTAGGCTGATCACCCAATAGACCATCAGCCACCCAAACAGATTTGCTATATTGTGTTTGTTGCTGAAAACCTTCACTCAGTGCAATAAACCAGTGTTCACCTCGAAGAGAGGCTTTCACTGAACGAACATCCATATTCATACCTGTTCTCCTCGATATGTATCCAGTACATTTTGTGGGGTTGCTTGTTGTTCCGTTGCAAGCTGCTGAAGTTTTGGCAAATAGAACGCATAGTTCGAACTACGATGAAGTTGCGGAATGCCTTGTTCCAAATAGTCGATAATGTGTTGCTTAATCTGCTCACGATCATCTTCGAGGAAAGCATCAGCTAAACCTGTTTCTACTCGCTGTTCGCCACCAGTAATACTCCAAATAAATGGGCGATCTTTTGAATCGTACTCGTTCACACCAGCTTCTTGCTCAATGACTTGTGGACCATTCAATCCCAAGCGACCTTCTTGAGTCATGATCAAATAACTACACAATGCAGCGGCAATTGACATTCCGCCAAAGCATCCAACACTCCCAGCTATGATGGCAACAACAGGTTGATACTGTCTTAACGCAACAATAGCGGCTTGAATTTCGGCGATTGCAGCAAGCCCAAGATTGGCTTCTTGCAAACGAACACCACCTGTTTCCAATAACAAAATAGCTGCAGTTGGAATACCCTTTTGATTGTCTTCAACAGCAAGTTCAAGCGCACTCGCAATTTTTGCTCCACCGACTTCACCTAAGCTTCCCCCCTGAAAACCACCTTCAATTGCCACAACAACCACAGGACGATTTTCTAAATAGCCTTTCGCAACCACTACACCATCATCTGCTTGCGGTACAATATTTTGTTGGATCAGCCACGGTGACATCACTCTTGAAAAGGGATCAAGTAACTCTCGAAAGGTTCCCTGATCAAGTAAAGCTTTAGCACGTTCTCGTGCACCTAGTTCGATAAAGCTTTGCTTGTTCAGTAAGATTTCTAAATTAGCCACAGTTCACCTCCTCAAAAGCTTGCTCTAAACGTAAACGTACAACCCCTGGTGTTGCGCCAAAATCATGGATCTCAATATGTACTGCTGGCGGAGTTTGCTCTGTAAACATACGTTCAAATACATTTTTCCAGCGTTGTTCACTGCCATCGACTGAAGTTGTCACTGCGATTGAAAGTTTTCCTGCCAGATTAGGTTCCATTAAAATTTCAAGGTCTCCTGAACCCACACAGCCCACCAATACCTGCTTATCTGGTGCTGAGCCAGCAACAAATTCAAATTTGAGTATTTCCATTACGTTCCTTCCTCATTAAGATTATGCTCAACCCAATCCAAAAATAAGGTTGCTGCAAGTAAATCTGCTGCTCCACCTGGCGAAGCACGAAGTCGCATTAAATCCATTTCTAAAAAATTCAGCGCAGATTGTCCTGCAACAGTTGCATATCCGCCACAACGAAGTACATAACGTGCACCTTTTTGCATACGGTTTAGCCCAATTCGCCCTGCACGGTACAGTACACAGGTATCGTCCAAAATGCTCATCAAAGCCAATAAGGCATCAACTCGAGCAGCAAGCTCGTTACCAGAAATCTTTCGACTGTAGTGAAGTTGAGGTAATGCATGCTCGACAATCGCAGGAAAACCCTCTTGTGCTTGAGCTTTAGCTCCTTTTATACCGAGTTTTTGCTGTACCTGTTGCCCATGGCTTGACTGTTGTAGAGGAATCAACCTATCTTCTAATTTTGCAATTTTTCCAGCAACCTGACATAAATCATAAGCATAAAGAGAATACTGATTATGTATTGCTAGCGCTGTCGCCGTGACCAAAAGCCCCAAAGCCCAAATTGCACCACGATGCGTATTTACACCGTGTGTGGTTTCGAGCATTGCTACTTCACCAGCGCGTCCTATTGCACCAATCACTTCTCGTAAAGTCTGCAAACAGTCAGCATGTAGAAATGCAGCTTGTGCCATTTGTAAAAACATAGGTCTTAAGCTATACGCAGATTGCTCCATCAACACTAGGCTTAAGTCATCATGTGCTCCGCTACCACGTCGATCAACCAACGCAGGCTTCGGCGTTAAATTAACTTCGGCAATCAATGCATTTACAGCTAAATCTGCCAACAATGCACATTGTTGTTGTGAGTATGATTGAACATAGGCATTCATTACCAACTCCTGAATTTTGCAGGCGGTTGATATAAACCATCTGACCAAGTGACTAAATCAGCAATATTTTTAGCGGCCAATAACTCACGTGTGGCATCAGTACGACGAATACCTAAATCTTCTGGAAATGCAACCAGTCCTTCTCGTCTTAAGCGTTCCGTAGTTTTTGGATTATGATTGAGGCCAATATCAGTCACTCCTGCAACGGCGGCAATCATGTCTTGACGTTCTTGTAAACTGCTGGCTTTGTATAGGTACGCAATACCATCTTCAGTCAACAAATGGGTAACGTCATCTCCATAAATCATAATTGGAGCGAGTGGCATTCCTGCTTTTTTCGCAACATCCACAGCATCAAGCGTATTTACAAAAGTAGGTTTGCCACCTTCTTGAAAGGTTTCCACCATTTGTACCACCAACTTTTTACCACGTGCCAAAAAGGTATCAGTCTCATTTACCTGAGTAGGACGCATATCCATCCATGCGGGTGTGGCATGTCGACGACCCCGCGGATCATGTCCCATATTCGGTGCACCACCAAAACCAGCTAAGCGTCCTTTGGTAACTGTAGAAGAATGTCCAGAACCATCAACTTGTAAAGTTGCACCAATAAATAAATCTACTGCATATTGTCCCGCAAGCTGGCACATCATCCTGTTGGACCTTAATGAGCCATCACGACCTGTAAAAAATATATCTGGACGAGCAGCAACATATTTTTCCATCCCTAACTCAGTACCAAAGCAATGCACACTTTCCACCCAACCTGTTTCGATAGCAGGAATGAGTGTAGGATGCGGATTGAGTGTCCAATTTCGACAGATTTTGCCTTTTAGTCCCAATGACTCACCATAAGTTGGTAGAATCAATTCAATCGCAGCCGTGTTAAACCCGATACCATGATTGAGTGATTGCACATTGTGGCGTTCGTAAATTCCCCGAATCGCCATCATTGCCATTAATATATGCACAGGCTTAATATGTTTGGGATCACGTGTAAACAAGGGTTCAATATAAAATGGCTTATCCGCAACCACGACAAAGTCAACCCACGATGCTGGAATATCTACCCGTGGTAAATCCTGTACGTCATCAACCAATTCATTGACTTGAACAATAACAATGCCATCACTAAATGCAGCAGGTTCGATTAAAGCAGGTGAATCCTCAGTACTTGGGCCTGTATAAATATTGCCATGGCGATCAGCCATAAAGCCTGCTGACAATACAACATTGGGAATTAAATCAACCAATAACCGCGAATAGAGTTCGATATAAGTATGAATGGCGCCGACTTCTAATAAACCATCTTCGATTAACTGGCTGATGCGTAAACTCTGTGTCCCAGCAAATGAAAAATCCAGTTTTCGGGCAATCCTTTTTTCAAATAAATCTAGATGCTCTGGACGCCCAACACTGGGCATGATCATATGTAAGTCATACAAAACCGAAGCATTGGTTTGTGCCAGTGAACGTGATAAAAAATCAGCTTGTTTTTGATTGTTCCCTTCAAGAACGACACGATCGCCTGGCGTAATCAAAGTTTCCAAGACCTTGATAATGTCCTGTGTAGGTATAACCACCCCATCGGTATATTTACGTGCCATATCAACTTTGAGTTGTTTTGCGTGTCGACGTGTATTCCAGACACGTTCTTTGTTTTGAACTGATCCTTCCATGTGACTTATCCTGATGTTGTATTTTGCTTTGAATCTATAAAAGCTTTTTCTTAGATTTTGATCAATCAACCTCAATAAGAGTTCATTAACTTTAAGTTAATATAAAAACATCAAAAATAGACTCAATACTCATGACTTAATTTCGAAGTTTGAAACAGCCCATTTATTTTATTTTTTATAAAAGTATTTTAATTCAACCTATTTATTCAGAATAAAGTGCTTATTTAAGTATTTATTTTTCAAGGATTTTTTTAATAATTTTAGCCACATACTTTTTTTATTTTTAATTTCAAGGGGCTTTGTTGCACAAACCTATCTCTAAAGGCTGATTCCACACTATAATTTTCAAATGAATAAGCCTCGCCCTAAAGTTTACCGTACTCTTAATTGGTCTTCATACAACCGAGCTCTCATTAATCGTGGAAATATTGCCATTTGGTTTAATCCAAATACTCAGTGGTATGAACAACCGCATGGCAAACAAGGTCGAAATCAAACCTATTCAGATACAGCAATCCAATGTTGTTTAATGATTAAATCATTATTCCGTCTGTCTTTACGTATGGTCACTGGCTTTGTTCAAAGTCTCATTCAACTTTTTGGCTTGGATTGGGCAGCACCAGATTACTCCACCCTTTGTAGAAGACAAAAGCATATTGATATTTCGATTTTCTATCAAAGAAGTAGTGGTGGACTCCATCTACTCATTGACTCTACTGGTTTGAAATTTTTAGGTGAAGGTGAGTGGAAACGTAAGAAACATCAGCCTGAATATCGTCGACAATGGCGTAAATTACATATTGGTATCGATGCTGAAACCCTGCAAATACGTGCAGTTCAGCTCACTACAAACAACGTCAGTGATTCCCAGGTACTCGGTGATTTACTTAATCAGATTCCACCAGCTGAACCAATTGATTCCGTTTATACTGATGGAGCTTATGATACGAAACAATGTCGAGAAGTGATTTCCGATCGGCAAGCTCATGCAGTAGTCCCACCCAGAAAAAATGCTAAACCTTGGAAAGATACAAAGATTAGCTCGTTAGAACGCAATGAACTGCTTCGAACAGTTAAACATTTGGGTAGGACACTATGGAAAAACTGGTCTGGCTATCATCGCCGAAGTTTGGTTGAAACCAAGATGCATTGCGTCAAATTATTAGGGGATAAACTGACTGCAAGACATTTTCAAAGTCAGGTCAATGAGATTCATGCACGTGTAGCAGTATTAAATAAATTCACGGAATTAGGAAGACCTCATACCCGAGTTGTATCTTAAATTTAGATAACTTAGGGGAACTTTAATTTTAAATCTTTGTGCAACAAAGCCATATAAAACTAGAAATGACAGATCCCTATGGGTTATCAAAACCCAGTATCCCTATTTCTTATGCACATTTATTGCTAGAGATCATGATCCAAAAAGGATTTTCAGCATCCGATATTTTGCTTCAAAGCAAAATACCTATAACGCTGCTCAACCAATTAGATGCTCGTATCACACCTCTCCAATGGTCTAAGCTGGCATGGGTATGTTTGATGCTAGCGCAAGATCTTGGGTTGGGATACGAATATGGATTAAAGCTAAGACTTACTGCGCATGGCCCAATGGGATATGCGTTAATGAGTAGTTCTTCATTACGCAATGCCATAGAACTGGCAACGCAGTTTTTTAATATGCGATTAAAAGACTATAAAATTGACTTTTATGAAGAAGATAAAAAATCGATTATTGAAATACAACAAACCCATCCTGTTATTAGCGAGCACCCGGAACAAGCTGAAATATTGAGACGTTTTTTTTATGAATGTCTAATGATTGGTGTTATTCAGAGTGCTCAAGCCTTAACTGAACATGATTTATCTGATGTGGAACTTCTAGTTGACTGGCATGAACCCGCTTACCACCAAAATTTCTTAACACAATTACCTAAAGTACTTTTTAACCAAGAGAAGAACCAAATTTGTTATACTTCTACAACGATTGATTGTGCTACAAAAATGGCGGATCAAACAGCATTCCAATCAGCATTAGTTCAATGTGAAGCTGAACAAATCCGCTTTTCAGCACAAATCAAAGATATTGGTTTACGAGTCAAGAGCGAATTAGTACTGACACCTAATAAAGGCTATCCATCTTTAGATATGATTGCCCAACGTTTGCACATGTCAAACCGAACATTAAGAAGACATCTCAACGAAGTTGGCGTCTCATATCTCAGTTTATTAGATGAAGTAAAATATCTTGAAGCAGCGAAACTTTTATTGAGTAGTGATATGGAAATTCAAGACATTGCGCTTTATTTAGGATATATCCAACCTGCTAATTTTGCACGGGCATTTAAGAAATGGAGTGGAGTAGCCCCTATTCAATTCCGTAAGCATATCAATTAAGTTGAATCGTTATCAATTTAATAAGTACCTTTATTCTATAAATCCTAATTTATTTTAGAACCAAAGCTTCCAAATGATCCGCCCATTTTTGTAACCATGTTGCACACTCATTTTCATAAGTATGTAAATTATATGTTCCCTCTATTCCTTTTTTAGAATGACCTAATATAGCTTCCGCAATATCAGTTGGACATCCTAGCCTAGATAAATTAGTTCTTAATGTTCTTCTTAAATCATGAGGATTCCAATCTTCCATATCTTCTGGCCATAACTGGTGTGGCTGTAAATTATGATTTGTAGCTCTATCTTTACCTCTCAACACCCACTTTGTTTCAGTCAAAGTTTTTTGAGCAATGGGTTTTCCTGTTCGAAATGAGGGAAATAAATAAAGACTATTCAAACGTGGAAGAGCTTTTAAGTACTCTACACATTGTTGCGATAGTTGGACAAAACGCTCACTACCATTTTTTGTTCCTTTTAAGTGCCAAGTTGCGCGCTCTAGATTAATATCCTTCCATTCAGCTGAACAAATTTCACCTGTCCGTGCACCTGTCCAAAGAGCTATCTGTAATATACTTTTATGATGTTTAGAAAATCCAGATATAGGTAACCAAGCAAGCATCTGTTTCAATTCAAAATCTGATAATACCCTTGTGCGTTTATTAGAAGTAAGCTTTATTCTCGTTTGCTTTAAACTAGATTCGGCTAACAAAGCTGGATTAGCAAAACTCTCTGAAAAGTAATCCAAACCGATTGCGTAATCATAGGCAATGATTAACTCTGATAACACACGTCCTGCCTGTACCTGAGCTCCACGATCAATAATCTTTTTAATGAACTCTACAATATCCTTTCTAACGACACTTTCAGCTTGTCTATGCCCTAAAACTGCAACTACATCAGTATATAGAGTTCGTCTTGCTTCAAGTTGTCCTTTTAAGTTTCGTGCACCTTGTATATTTTTCTTAACTCCAGAGCGAGGATCAATAATTACTTTATCTTCAATAACTTCAGTTAAATAAAGATCAACTACGTCTTTTACAGTTAATATTTTATTATTTTCTGATAGTTTTTCTTTTTTATTTTTGATTTCCAGTTTTCCTGCTTTCCTTTCAGTTACTGGACAAACACCTTGTGACCTTAATAATTTCAAGCGCTGAAGTTCAATACGTGCTTCAGCAAGAGATATGACAGGATAGTTACCCAATGTAATTTTTTTTATGAATTATCTATTGGGCTCCTATAGCGGTAAACGAAACTTTTCAATCCAGTTTTGCCACAAACCACTCTCAAACCAGAATATTCACCAATATCACTCTTTACGGCATCCCCTGACTTCATTTTATCAATAGCACGAGCAGATAATGCCACTTTCTTTTTGTTGTTTATTTCCTCACTCATATCAGTATTCCTTTTTGTTAATTAGCTTCAATTTGTTAAAATACACAGCGTGAGAAATCAATTGTATCTCTCACACACTGTTGACTCAATTTTGACATAAAAAAAGGTACACTAAAAGGTACACTTTTTTCTTAGATTAGGTTGGATTCGTACAGAAATTGTTAGAATTGGTTGGACAGCCAAACTTTCAAAAATAATTTATTTATTGTTTAAATTTAAGGATTTAATATACGTGAATAGTAAAGAAACAATGGCTGACTTATCTTCTCATACACCAATGATGCAGCAATATCTAAAAGTCAAAATGCAGCATCCACACTCTTTAATGTTCTATCGCATGGGCGATTTTTACGAACTGTTTTTTGACGATGCAAAAAAAGCCGCAAAACTTTTGGGGATTACCCTCACTCATCGTGGTAAAGCCAATGGTGAACCTATTCCAATGGCGGGTGTTCCATACCATGCGGCGGAAGGTTACTTAGCTCGTTTGGTTAAAAAAGGCGAAGCTGTCGTTATCTGTGAGCAGATTGGTGAAGTGACTGGTAAGGGTCCTGTCGAACGCGGTGTGGTACGAATCATTACCCCTGGAACATTGACCGATGATGCCCTCTTAACCGCAACCCAAGCATCTAATCTTGTTGCAATATGCTTTCAACAAAATCAAATTGGGATGGCACTGCTGGATTTAAGTGCGGGTATTTTTAAAGTTCAACAGCAAGATTTCAAGTCTGAGAGCTTGGCAATTGAATTGGCACGTTTAATGCCAAGTGAAATATTGGTGGATGAAGATATTGTTGACCCCAATATTATTGAAGACATTAAAAGACAAATTGAATGTCCAATTACCAAACGGCCAAATGTCGATTTTAATTTAAATAATGCACAAAAAACCTTATGTGACCAATTCTCAGTTTCTACACTTTCTGGTTTTGGTATTGACCACTTACCACTGGCTAAGGCAGCTGCTGCTGCATTGATTCATTATGCCAAAGAAACTCAAAAAACGGCATTACCGCATATCCGCTCAATTAAATTAGAACAAAGCTCGGATTTTATTGCACTTGACCCAGTTACACGCCGCAATTTAGAAATTATTGATCCTTTGTTTGAGCATGGTACGTCACTGTTTAGCTTGATCAATGACTGCCAGACTGCAATGGGTGGACGATTGCTAGCACGTACATTGATGCAACCGATCCGTGATACTCAAATTTTAGATTCACGTTTAGATGCGACAGATACTTTACTCAAAGGCTATCATGAAAGTCCTGTTCGCTTAGTTTTAAAAGAAATTGGGGATATTGAACGTGTTTTGAGTCGCATTGCGCTTGGCAGTGCGCGTCCTCGTGATTTGGTACAGCTTCGTCAAGCTTGTGCACAAATCCCGTTCCTAAGACATGCTATTCGACCTATTCTTGAGACGCAACAATCTAAATTGATCATTCAATTAAATGAAGAATTAGGCGATTTTAATGGGTTACATCAACGATTGCTGTCCGCAATTGTTGAACACCCGCCTGTATTATTACGCGACGGCAATGTAATTGCAGAAGGCTTTGACGCTGAGCTTGATGAATTGCGTAAAATCCGTGATCACGCAGGTCAATTCCTGATTGATTTAGAAATCCAAGAACGAGAAAACACGGGCATCAATACCCTGAAGATTGGTTATAACCGTGTCAGTGGGTACTATATCGAACTTACCCGTGCTCAAGCTGAACAAGCACCTGATCATTACATCCGCCGTCAGACGCTGAAAAATGCCGAACGTTATATCACGCCTGAGTTAAAATCCTTTGAAGATAAAGTTCTTTCAAGTGAATCGCGTGCGCTTGCTCGAGAAAAACTACTCTTTGAAATGTTGTTAGACGAGTTAAGAGCTGATATTGGCAATTTACAAATGATGAGCGCATCAATTGCCCATATCGACTTATTGGCAAACTTTGCTTATCAAGCCCGTTTGAATAATTGGAATCGGCCAGAGTATAGCCCAGAAATCGGGATTAAAATTACAGCAGGTCGTCATCCTGTAGTCGAATCACTCAGTAAAACGCCATTTACCCCCAATGATACCCTACTCGATTTCAATCATCGAATGGCGATCATTACCGGGCCGAATATGGGCGGAAAATCAACCTTTATGCGTCAAACTGCACTCATTAGTTTACTAGCCTATTGTGGCAGTTTCATTCCTGCTAAAACGGCTAAGCTAGGACCGATTGACCGTATATTTACTCGAATTGGCTCTGCTGATGATTTATCTACAGGTAAATCTACCTTTATGGTGGAAATGACAGAAACTTCTCAAATTTTACATCATGCAACCAATCAATCTTTGGTACTTATGGATGAAGTTGGTCGTGGTACAAGTACTTATGATGGGCTATCTCTAGCTTGGGCATGTGTGCTTGATCTGACCAAACGAATCAAATGTCTATGCCTCTTTGCCACGCACTATTTTGAATTAACTGAGCTTTCAAAAGAAGTGGCTATTGATAACTACCATGTGACGGCCAAAGAGTTAAATGGTAATTTGATTCTATTGCATAAAGTGCAACAAGGTCCTGCCAGTCAAAGTCATGGCTTACAAGTTGCTAAACTTGCAGGAATTCCTGCAGGAGTGATTAAAGAAGCCCAAAAGCGGTTAAAGATTTTAGAGAAACAACAACAGCAACAGTTGCAATCCGTTGTGCAAAATGACTTATTTGCTGAAGTTGAAACCGTTGAACCTGAAAAGTTTGAACAAATCATTGAAATTGAAAAAGTCGTCGAAGTTGAAAAGTCATCACCTATACTCGATGCTTTAGCAAATATTGATGTCGATGATTTAACGCCTCGCCAAGCACTTGATCACCTCTATGCATTAAAAGCGGCACTAAATGCATAAGCAATAACAACTACCCAGTCTAAGCAGGTTTAAAATTCCTTTACTTAGACTGGAAATAACTTGAGTCTATTGATCTTTAAATACCAATCTAGACGATAATTAAAAGCACTTCATACTAGGTGATTGAGTGCTAAGTTTTAGGAGAATAATATCAATATTTCACTCAAGCCCCTGCAGCTTTCTGACATAGACTTCATTTGGAAGCACATTGATCGACGTGAATTTATCACTCAAATGTATCTACAACAAAAGCAAAAATTACATTTAGTCGATTGTTTTTATGATGTGCAAAGTTGGGATGAATATCATTTAGCAAATGATCCCCCTGTATTAAAGCAACATCTTATTCAAGGTGGGCTATGTGTGGGTGCATTCAATCAATTGAATAGATTAATTGGTGTCCAACTGGTATCTAATCAAGTCATCGCAGATTATCCAGAAGCAAAGCTATTACAGTATTTTTATGTTGATGCAAATCATCAAGGCCTTGGTCTTGGTACACAGCTGATGCATTCAGCGATAAAATCAGCCGATCAACTTGGTGCAAAACAATTATATATTTCAGCAACACCAACCCAGCGCACTGTCGACTTTTATCTTAAACAAGGCGCGCTTGTCTTAGAAAAACCTGATCAGCAGTTATTGGAATTAGAACCTGAAGATATTCATCTTATCTATACGTTGTGATGACATTACTGATCCTGAAAATACAGTTCCAAATAATTCTAAAAATGATAACTGACTAAAAAAACAACACATAAAAGTAATTAGCCCATTTCACTTATGTGATTTAGTCTCATATTTATGTTCTTTTTTGAATATGTTTAGCATTTTTTCACCTATGGCGACATCAAAATAATAGCGCCTATTTTTAAAAATGTATAATTCATCACAAGTTAGAAGAATTTTCTATAAAAAAAATTGATTTAGCAGGTTCTTCTATATTAAATATCAATAAAAGCAATTGTTAGTTTGCGACGTTTTCCCTAAAATACAGCATTATTAATTAGAACCATATTTTTAGGTAGCTGACGCCATGACCTTTGTTGTCACTGAAAATTGTATTAAGTGTAAATATCAAGACTGCGTAGAAGTATGTCCAGTAGACTGTTTTTATGAAGGTCCAAATTTCCTAGTCATTAGTCCAGACGAATGTATTGACTGTGCGCTATGTGAACCTGAGTGTCCTGCAAATGCAATTTTCTCTGAAGATGAACTCCCTGAAGGTCAAGAGGTATTTATTGAATTAAATGCTGAACTTGCTCAAAAATGGCCAAACATTACTCAAATCGGTGATCAACCTGAGGATCGTGAAGAGTGGAATGGTAAAGCCGATAAATTACAATACTTAGAAAAATAAGTATTGTATAAAAAAGATCAGCTTAGGCTGATCTTTTTGCATTTTAATATGTAAATTGTACATTTATTTGCAATTTATCCATATTACACGCACCAAACTAGACTAAAATAACCCGTTACTTGCTTTTAGCTAATATTGAGAATGAAATTTATTTTGAAAGGTTTACTTGCTGTCGGTGTTACTACAATGATTCTGGCTGGATGTACATCTTCCCCTCAAAAGAATCCAACAATTAGCACGTCGCATGGTCAGCGTATTTACATTCCCGAAGAAAAAATTACGATTGAGCGACCAATTCCTCCTAAAACGATGCCTTCATCTTATCGCCAATGGTTGATCTATGGAGACAATCAGTCACGTGCACGTGATTATGAACGTTTCCTTGAACAAAATAATGCTGGAAATATTATTCCTAGTTTCGAGTTATTTAAAACTGCGCGTGATTGGGACAAGTGTGGTAAGTCTGAATATATGATTCCAAGCCGTGAGCTTTGGAGTAATCAATTACCGACATTAAAAGTATTTAAATATTTGGTTGCATCTAAAGTTCTGACTGATTTTACCGTAACCTCGGTATATCGAGACTTACCTTTAAACCAATGTGCGGGTGGTGCTGGATCTTCACGTCACTTATTCAATTCAGCCATTGATTTCCGTATTGGGCCGGAAAATCCGCAACCTCAAGATTATGCGTATATTGAACATACAAAATTCAAATTATGTCAGTTCTGGTCGCAGTATGGCCAAAGTTTAAACATGGGCTTAGGCTTATATGCTTCAGGACAAATCCATATTGATACTCAAGGTTATCGTACTTGGGGACCTGATCTTACCCGTAATAGCTCAATGTGTAATTTTTAACGCCCCATACTCAATAAAAGAGATCGATGAGATCTCTTTTTTATGAACAAGCATTTGATCATAAATAAAGCTTATGTTTCTGTATGAACTTTAAAAACTAGGTTATCAATTCGTTTTTTGTTCTTTTGGATTCTAGATGGTTATTCTACCGTGGGGCGACATGGATGTCGCTGTTGGGTGGAGGTACAGGATGTACCTCTCACCCAACAAAAGATTTTTGTCATCTTTTCATCTCTGAAAAGTGAGGCATCGCCTACGCAAAGGTATTTAAACTTTGAATGTAAGATGTAGCATTGCAAGCTTATTTATAAGCAAATAATTCATTCTTACAGGCAATTGATTTAATTAAAAGAGATTATATTCTTGCTTCTAAGTTTTTGACAGATTGACTATATTTTAGATCAAAACACCCTTAAATAAAAAACGCCCAATGAAATACATTGGGCGTTTTTTTAAATAAAATCAATCAATTTCAAGCATCAAAATCAACTGGATATCAATCTAGTCAATTGCAGGCGTATAAGTACCATCAGCAATCGCATCTTTAATTCGGTCAGCTTCTTCTAACACCAAGGCAAGAAGATTCTTAACGTTTTCTAAAGTTGCAACTGGACTTAAAGTCGTCATTTTCAAAGATTGAAGCTGTCCAACTTTAGTTACACCGATATTGGCTTCACCGCGCGCAAATAATTCATCTGCAACGTTTTGGTTCAAAGTATCAAGCAATTCAACTGGATAATTATCAGGTATTACACGGAATAATACCGATGCAAATTGTGGATCAACCAGCATTTCCAAGCCAGCAGTAGCATTAATGTAATCTGCTACTTCACGAGTTAGCTTAACGCCATGGTCAATCATTGAACCATAAAGCTCTTCACCTAGATTTTCAATCGTCATCCACAATTTCAACGCATCAAAACGACGTGTAGTTTGTAGAGATTTAGACACTAGATTCGGTACACCATGTTCTTCATCATAAGCAGAATTTAAATATTCAGCTTCATAATGCATGAAACGATAGTTTGCTTCATCTTTCAACAAGAAAGCACCACATGAAATACTTTGGAAATAATGCTTATGGAAATCCAATGTAATCGAATCAGACAATTCAATACCATCAAGCATTGAACGGTAGTCATTCGATAAGATCAGTGCACCACCCCATGCTGCATCGATATGCATCCACGCGCCGTATTTATTGGTGATTTCACGCACTTTCTTCAATGGATCAATCGCACCAGCGTCGGTTGTCCCAGCAGTCGCAACAACACAAGCAACAATTTTGCCTTCAGCCTGTAAATGCGCCATGGTTTTTTCTAGCGCATCAACATCCATCTGTGCATTTTCATTGACTGGAACAGTCACAACTGACTGGAAGCCCATGCCCATCATCGCCATGTTCTTTTGTACAGAAAAATGTGCATTTTCAGAACAGATCACTTTGACATTACGCATGGCGTCACTTGGAACACCATCACGTTGCACAGACCAAGGCAGACCATTTACGTCTTTCCAGTTCTTGGCAATACACCAGTCACGTGCTAACAATACACCCATCAAGTTAGATTGGGTACCGCCAGAAGTGAATACACCAGCCTGACCTGCACCATAACCTACTTTTTGACGCAGCCAGTCGATCAATTGAACTTCCATCAAAGAACCTGCTGGGCTTTGATCCCATGAGTCCATTGATTGGTTAGTCGCATTGATCAATACTTCAGCAATTTGACTTGTCACCATAGTTGGGCAATGCAAATGTGCCAAAGAGTGCGGATGATGTACTTTTAGACTTTTGTTCAGGAAAAGCTCAACCATACGCTCAAGCGATTGGTGTAAACCTAGACCTTGTTTAGATGGTGCAAAAGAAATCGCTTCACGAAGTTCTTTAATGCTCCCACCTGTGTACATTTTGTCATTTTGCAACCATGCTGCGACCGCTTTAGTCGCCTCACCCATTGCTGACTCATAGTCAGCAATAGATTGAGCATCATTGCAGAGTAACGCTTTACGATGTTCTGCAAAATCTACCATGAATTAAGCGCCTCGAACTGCAATAAGAGCCTCTGCAACTGCTTTCTTAAAGCGCGCAATAGCTTCTTCACATTCTTCTTGGGTAATGATCAATGGGCAAAGTAAACGAATCACTGTACCGCTACGGCCGCCCTTTTCTAACAATAATTTATTGTTAAAACATGCTGTTTGAATTGCAGCAGCCAATTGTGAATCCGCAGGAAGAGAACCCATATGATCCGCTTGCTTACGTTCATCCACAATTTCGATACCGATCATTAAACCGCGACCACGAACATTACCAATACATGGGAATTCTTGCGCTAATTTTTTCAATTCAGCTTGTAAGAAATCACCACGTTGTTGCGCATTTTGTGCAAGATTTTGCTCTTTAATGGTATTGATCGTTGCAAGACCAGTACCCATTGCAAGTTGGTTACCACGGAAAGTCCCTGTGTGACCTGCAGGTTGCCAAGCATCGAACTTCCGTTTAATACCCAAAACAGCCAATGGTAAGCTACCACCCACTGCTTTTGACATCACCACAACATCAGGTTCAATACCAGCATGTTCAAAAGCAAACATTTTGCCTGAACGTGCAAAGCCCGCTTGAACTTCATCCAAAATCAAAACAATGTTATGACGCTCAGTCACTTCACGGATTTTTTGCAACCATTTCGCTGGTGCAGTAACCACACCGCCTTCACCTTGAATTGCTTCAAGAATCACAGCTGCAGGTTTAGTTACTCCGCTTTCGACATCTTCAATGAAGTTTTCGAAATAATAAGTTAAGGCATCAACACCTGCTTCACCGCCAACACCCAATGGGCAACGGTATTCATGCGGGTATGGCATAAATTGTACGCCTGGCATTAAGCCATTTACCGCATTTTTAGCAGATAAATTACCTGTCATCGCTAACGCGCCATGAGTCATCCCGTGGTAACCGCCAGAGAAACTGATAACTGTATTGCGACCTGTATAGGTTTTCGCCAATTTAATCGCTGCTTCTGTACCATCTGCACCAGATGGGCCACAGAACTGTAAGCAATACTCTTCTTGCCCACCCGGAAGTTGTGCAAGCAGTGCTTCAGTGAAAGCATCTTTTAAAGGCGTTGTTAAATCTAAAGTATGTAAAGGGAGACCACTCGCTAAAGTGTCTTGAATACTTTTAATCACCGCAGGATGGTTATGGCCTAATGCCAATGTTCCTGCCCCAGCTAAACAATCGAGGTACTTTGTACCTTCAACATCGGTAACCCAACAACCATGTGCTTCCGCTATCGCTAACGGTAATTTACGTGGATAACTACGAACATTCGATTCCATCTGACTTTGGCGAGTCAAGTAGTATTCGTTTGTGGAAGTGGCAGCAGGATTTACAGAAGTAACGCTCATATCGAATTACCATCTCTGATATGGGTTGAAAGAAATAAGTCGGGTGACTTGTGGTCCTTTGACTCGGTGCTTTATAGAAATCTAGTTAGAGTGCTTTTAATCTTCATAACTAGGAGCGCGATAATACAGTTTTTTACAAGAAAATAAATATCTTTTATGTACTTATCCACACTCCATTTATCGAAAAAAACATTTAGCTAAATCTAATTAGTTATTATCATCATACTATGTGACAAAGCAAAGAAAAGCCGATAATTAAAATGAATTTCTAAATCTAGCTCAATTCCACAAATTTCCATTACAACGAAACTCGATAAGCTTTTAATTTTTAAAAAATTTTAAACAAAATAAAATTGCAATTTATATGCAAATTATTACAAATGCACCACAAAATCTGCCATAGTTTTCCGCAAACCAGATTTATGATTAAAAACAGATTCAATTTAAACAATATATCTTTAGGTCATAAATTTTAGTCAAACAATTTTAAGGATTCATTATGCGTTATTTAGCGTTAACTACTTTACTCTTGGGAACTACACTGAGCACAATGGCGATGGCAGCAGAAAATGACCCGTTAAATTACAATATTGTCAATGTTCAAGCAGATGCGACACGTCAAGTGTCTAATGATGAAATGCATGCAGTACTTTTTATTGAGAAAAACAACAAGCAACCTGCTGAGTTATCTTCTCAAATAACCCAATTAATGAATCAAGCCATTAGCATTTCAAAAAAGTATCCACAAGTTAAAGTCGAAACAGGCTCACAAACTACTTACCCAGTTTACGACAATGACAATCAAAAACTGAAAGAATGGCGTGGTCGTGCAGAAATTCAAATTGAAAGTAAAGATTTTAAAGCAGCAAGCCAGTTAATCAATGAGTTGCAAAACAGCTTTCAAACACAATCAATTAATTTCACAGTGTCTGATGAACAACGTAAAAAAGTTGAAAATGAATTGATGGTTGAGGCTTCAAAGAATTTCCAACAACGTGCGCAAATTTTAACGCAAGCGTGGAATAAATCATCTTATAACTTGGTCAATATCAACATCAATACTAGCAACTCTTATCCACAACCTGTTTATGCAGCGCGTGCATCTATGGCTAAGTTTGAAGCTGCCGATGCCGTTGGTGGTCAGAATATGGCCGCTGGCGAATCAAAAATCACAGTCAATGCTAATGGTTCGATCCAGTTTAAATAAGTTTTTGATCAGGGTCTGTAGACATTTCATAAATGGCTTGCGTTGTAGACGAATTATCAACAGACCCTAATATAAAGACCGTGCTTATGCACGGTTTATTGCTATTGCGCTTTATAAATTTGCCATTGCAAAATAAAAAAGTGAATATTTGATTAAAAAATCTATTAATTTGAATTAAACAATAGTTTTAAATGATAATCATCCTGATTTAAAAATATGTTTGAAGAGATTAAGATACGCACAATTCCAAATGCCTATTTTTTTTATGAAAATTTCAAGCCAAAGAACACCTGACTTCACTCTGTTTAAACCCTCACATCTCAGCCTTGCAATTGCTGTTTCACTTAGCTTTATATCCAATGCTGCCTTTGCCGAAGACAATCAAGAAACGTCAACACAAACACTTAAAACAATCACCGTACAAGCTGAAGGAAACTGGCTTGAAGCTGCCAATGCTGAAAAAGTTCACAAGCATGCAGGTGCACGTACCATTATCGATCGCAAAAAAATGGACGAATCTGCGGTAACCTCTATCCGTGATGCGTTAAAACAAGTGCCAGGTGTTCAGGTTCAAGACAGCAATGGCACAGGGGGTAGTGATGTTTCTCTCAATCTAGGTGTCCGTGGCTTAACCTCTCGCCTATCACCTCGTTCTACAGTATTGATGGACGGTGTCCCTCTATCCTTCGCACCTTATGGTCAACCACAATTGTCTATGGCACCTGTTTCAATGGGCAATATTGAATCTGTAGACGTTGTTCGTGGCGCAGGTTCAGTCCGCTTTGGGCCTCAAAACGTGGGTGGGATTATCAACTTTAATACCCGTGCAATCCCTGAAAAACTATCAGGCTCTGTTGGTTTAACTACAGAATTCGCCACAGGTACCGATCAACTCAAGTACAGTCCAAACCTCTTTATCGGCGGTACTATGGATAATGGTTTAGGCCTTGCGCTACTTTATTCAGGAACCAAAGGAAATGGCTATCGCGAAGCCAATAACGACATAGATATCGATGACGTGATGTTAAAGTCGTCATATCAATTTACAGATGCGGATTCGATTGCACTTAATCTGCATCACTATGAAGGCCGTGGCGAAATGCCCGAAGGCTTAACAACTGCAGATTATGCCAAAAACCCATACCAGTCGAACCAATACCGTAACTATTTTGCAGGTCGTCGTTCAGATGTTTCTGTTAAATATAGCCATAAAGATGAATTAAATAACTTTGAAATCCTTGGTTATTATGTCGATTCATTTCGTACCAGTGATCTGGAGTCTGCTGTAGAAGGTACTGCAAATAGTCGAATTAGTAACTCTCCACGTGATTATAAATATTTTGGCATTGAACCGCGTTATTCACGTGCCTACACTTTGGGCAATATGAATAATGAAGTCACGGTAGGTTATCGCTACTTGCAAGAAGACAGTTCAGAGTTTTCTGGTCGTACAGCACAATATAACACTGTTACAGGCACACCGGGTGAACGCCTTGCCAACACGAGCAGTGAAGGTGGAACTAAAGCCCATGCTGTGTATATTGATAACCGTTTTGGTCTCGGTGCATTGACCCTTACTCCAGGTGTTCGTTTTGAGTCAATTAAAACCCATAATGATTATACCGCGTACCAAAATGGTAAATTCATAAATACGGTGCATCCAAAAATTAATTCTGATGAGTTTTTACCAAGCCTTGCAGTGCAATACAATTTCAATGAACAATGGAATGTCTTTGCTAATGCAGCGGTTTCTTTTGGTCCTCAGCAATATAACCAGTTGGCTAAAGTCGAAAGCAACAAAGCTATAACCACTTTAGATGGTCTCCATCCTGAAAAATCCAACAACTATGAAATCGGTACCAAATACCTAGGCAATGGTTTAAATGCAGAATTTACAGTGTTCTATTTAGACTTTGATAAAGAATTATTACTTGAACGCCCTGATAATATTGGTACGGGCATATGGACCAATCTAGGTGCAACCAGTCATAAAGGAGTAGAGCTTGGTCTCAGTTATGACTTTGGTAATCTCTACGACTCGCTGCAAGGCTTAAAAGTCTACAGTAACTATACATTTACCAAAGCAGTGTCTGAGGCAGGTAAATTTGATGGTAAGGACTTACCTTATTATTCAAGACATGTTGGAAATTTAGGCCTTGGTTATAGCTTTGACAAATGGTCTGTCAATGCTGATATGTTTGCTCAATCTAAACAACATGCGCCGGGTTCAGGCAATGTTTACCAAACTGTTGAAACAGCAGATGGCCGTAATGGTGATATCCCTGGTTATTCAACTTTTGCGGTACGTACAGCTTATGATTTTGGTCAAGATTTTTACGGTTTAAAAGTGGCAGGCGGGATTAAAAACCTATTTGATCAAGAATATTTTACTCGTTCCTCTGACTCTACAGGTGGTAAATATGTAGGACAGCCGCGTACTTTCTATCTACAAACGTCTGTTGATTTCTAATTTTTGAAAAACGTGTAAATTTACAAAGCATTTAAAACGAAAGCGCTAATCTCATAGATTGAGATTAGCGCTTTTTAATTACTTTTATTTGAATATATTCTATGATTATTCTCTTAAATAACAGTTAGAACAATCTGTAATGGAATACGAGACAATACTTCTGAGTTTAGGCTTCTTCGCTTTTTGGGCTGGTTTAATTGATGCTGCGGTGGGTGGAGGTGGATTAGTTCTACTCCCAGCGCTAATGCATGCCTTTCCCAATCAAAGTCTCGCCACAGTTTTTGGAACCAATAAAATCATTGCCATGGCAGGTACTGTATCTTCTGCATTTGCTTACTTTAAGAAAGTTACGATCAATTGGAAACTTATACTACCGACAATGTTGGCAGCATTTATATTTTCTTTTTTAGGTGCAATGTCCGTTTCGTTGATTCCTAAAGAGTTGATGCGTTATATCGTATTCTTTTTACTTATCTTGATTGCAATCTACACCTTTGCCAAAAAAGACTTAGGTAAAATCCATACTGTTTTACAGACGGGTAAGAAAGAAATTGCGTTAGGTTTATTTTTTGGCGCCTTAATTGGATTTTATGATGGAATTTTTGGCCCAGGGACCGGCAGTTTTTTGCTCTTTCTGTTTGTGAAAGTATTTGCTTTTGATTTTTTAAATGCTTCTGCATCTGCAAAATTGGTCAATGTCGCCACTAATATTTCTGCCATGTTCTTCTTTATTCCTTCTGGTCATATTTTATGGATGGCAGGCATCATTTTAGCAGTTTGCAATGTTTTAGGCTCTCTTGCGGGTACTGCTTTAGCATTTAAATATGGAAGTGGTTTTATTCGTATTTTCTTTTTAATTCTACTGGTATTTTTAATTAGTCGAATGGGCTATGACTTATTTATCAATTAGTCATTCATACTAAATATACAAATTGAAAGAAGCCCGCCAAAATTCTATAGTTAAACCACCTAATTATTCATAGAATTAATTTTAATCAATTCATTGAGCATAAATAAAGCTTATGTTTTTGTATGAACATTGAGAAACTGTTGATTATTAATTCAATTTTTGTAATTTTGAGTCCTAGATGGTTATCCTACCGTGGGGCGACATGGATGTCACTGTTGGGCGGGGGTATATGAGCAAAAATAAAGCACTGCTTTGTTTGCAGCGCAAGAGCCCTGTTAAACGAAAGATTTTTGTCATCTTGTATCTTGTTCTTTGTAGTGATTAGCTATCACTACACGTAAATTGTAGAGTTTGGTTTGTCATCAAAACTTCGAGTTTCCT
>NZ_JBIMBV010000011.1:0-162935 GCF_048551735.1 Acinetobacter legionensis | reverse complement strand
GATGGTAGTGTGGGGTTACCCATGTGAGAGTAAGTCATCGCCAGCTTTTAAATCTAAAACACCCCGGTCTCTAACGAGAACGGGGTGTTTTTTTATGCGCGGTGCTTATTATCGGAATGAAAGAGATCTAGTCATATTAAGTAAATTGATGACTGAATTCGGTTAATAACGAATTGTTGACCTTTAAAATTTTTAGCTAAATAATAATTGAACAAAAATTTGGTATTTCTTATGAAACTTAACTCTTTCTCACCTATTGCTGATAATGAAGAAGAATTACATCTTCCTGAACTGGTCTATGCCGCATCTTTAGGGGAATTGGAACAGGCTGAACAACTGTTATCGCAAGGTATTGACGTCAACCAGACTGACGATGAAGGCTATAGTGCGCTACAAGCTGCGGCGGAGAATGATCACTTAGATATCGTTAAATTATTAATTTCTAAAGGTGCAGACAAAGACTATAAAAGCCAATTTACAGCATTAGAACTTGCGGAAATGGCTGAAAATAAACAGATTATTGCGTATTTAAATAGCTTGTAGATTCTCAAACAATGTGATGTAAATCAAATATTCTATAGATATAAAAAGAAAACCCCATCATCCTGATGGGGTTTTCTTTGTATTAGTGTGTTAGATCTGACTCCTGTCGAATCTCACGTTCCTGATGCTCAGACGCTTTATTGTTGTTTTATGTCTGGGAAACTTCCTGTTCCCTATAACTATAGAATATAAGAATGTGCTTTGATCGTATAGATGACAATCGCTGTGATTGATGTAAGCATTTTCTTACAAAGACAACATGGCAATTAATTTATATCAATATTATTTGCCATAAGTCCTTTGCCTTGTGCTTCAGCAATCAAGCGTTCAGCAGATTCACGGTTTTTACGCAGTCCAGGCATACGGAACTCAGTATGACCATAGTCGTGGATTCGTGTCCAACGTCCACCCCATGTTAAACCTACAGATTCAGCAACAACCCCATATAATTGGTAGCCTTTCCATGCCCAAGGATCTCGTTCAGAAATAACAACTTTACCATCTCGTTTAAAGGCAACATCGGCTGCTAAACCAAACTGATGATAACTTTGATAAGCTTTGGCTAAAGTCGTGGCTGTATTGCCAGATAAACGAGTTTGACGCTCTGGACTACGATAACCTTCTAAAAGCACCATTTCATAGCCATGACGTTCTTTCATGATTTTAAAGACCATCAGTAAACGTTGCTTATAACTTGGATGCATTTTATCCCATTTCCGGTCAACCATAGCTGTATCGAAGCTGCTACGTTGATCTCCAATCCCTTCATTATCAATAACCGATGGATTTACACTCGGGAATTGATGATTTGGAACAGGGTTTTCTCTTTCTAATATCTGTGCTTGAACAATCGCAGCATCAATTAAGCTTTCATCCACTGCTGGAGGAGGGGTTAAAACCTCGCCATTTAATAGCGCATAAATTTGAGGGTCAGTTTTTCTTAAATATTCTGCTTCAACCTTAGTCGGATCAATTGGTCGTGTAAATGCAAAAACAAGAATACTGGAAAGCAAAAAGAAACCCGCAATCAAAATCCACCATTGCTGTAAATGCCAATGGGTTTGGGTTTGATTGGCTGAAGCCGCTTGGTTCATTTGTTCTGCAAAGTGCTTTGCAGAAGCTAGCTTTCTCTTACCTTGTGGTAAAAGTGCTTTAAGGTAGTCTAAAGTTTTATGTCTAATTTCATAAGACATGAGAAAAGTTAGACCAAGCACCAAAAAGATAAAACAAATGACAACAAACAAAATCATGGTTTGTTTTCTATGACTTTGCGGTCTATCGTCACTTTCACTGTACCTTCAGGGGAAGCCTCTTGCACTTCTTCTTTTTTAGGTACGGCTTCTTTTTCAGTGGGTTTAGCAGAAGCTTCTGCTTTAGCTTCTACTTTCGCTTTTGGTATTGGTTTTGCGGTTATTGCAGCTTGTGGTCTAGTTGCAGCTGACTGCGGCACTGGTTTAGCCTCAGGTTTTAGCATTTGTTCAAATGGGGAGGCATTCGGAATTGGATTTTTTTGAGCAGCAACCTTATTTTCATGTTTAAAAATCTGATTAAAATCTTTCTCATTGATATGCTGCTTATATGCACCGACATTTTCATCGTGATGATTGGTTGTTGTTTCTTCAGCATGCACATCGCGTAACTCAGGTTCTTGTGTTGCAACCGAATCTGTATTGGTACTGGTATTTTCTGTTGGTTTGATATTGATAAAAACAAAAAAGAAAATAGCAGAAATAACCATCCCAGCAATTAAACCAAGTAGAAAAACAGATGATTTCCCCAATGTTTTTTTAGCGGGTTTACTTTGTAATATACGAATAGATGTTTGTTTTTCTTGTGTCATAATTCAACCTGTCAAGGCAATTGAATAGTGATATGTGCTTGTTCAGCAGGTGCAGAAATCACATTATTAAATTTCGCAATAGAAGCATCTTCTGTTTTATTCAACATGAATTTTAGGCCAGCGAAAGCTAGTACAGCAAATAACAACAGGAAAATTAAAATCCAAACAAAGGGTAATTCTTTATGAATAATATTTTTGATTTGATCTGGTAAAGCTGCAAAAGGAGAAAAAGCGGTCTTTTTGCCTTTTAAATAATCGATTTCATCACCGACCCGAGCCACAAGATGATTTAAACTTTCAATCGATTCAATACGATACTTACCTTGAAAGCCAAGTAATAAGCAATAATGATAGACTTCGAGTGAAGCCAATCGTTCTTTACCACGAGCACGGATCAGTTCGAGAAACTCAAAGAAACGATAACCTGCAAGTTGTGAACCAAATAAAGTTAATTGAAGTGGGCTGATTAACCAATGATTTTGTAGGTTAAAAAATGATGGATCTTGTTGGGTAACAATGGTTTCATCAATTAAGGCACAATATGCATATTTTGCATCATGAATATCTTCAGGAGAAAACTGCAGTTTTTTTGCTTGATGTTCAAATCGATTCAACAAGTCTAAAATTTTGTCTTTAAAGCCGTTTGCATTTTCTGGAACATACTGATTCTTCAATAAGAATACAATATAAAATCCGTCATGTAGAAGATCGACTAAATTGGTTGCTTGTGTGATTTTGGATTGTTGAGGTAAAGAACCTCCACCAATTTGTCCATCATCAAACAGTGAGGGGGCAATATTATTCTGGCTCATGACATACTCCTCGCTTAACCATTCATCACTGCAATTAATTCAATACTGATATCTTGGAAACCTGCAGGGACATAAATACAGATGGTTTCAGAATCAAGCATACGTTGATACATTTCATGATGTGGTTCAATTTCAAAATAATTCACACCAGAACGTACCGGAATAGCAGTTGGAATTTGGACTAAATGATGAATTGGGATTGCAGGAAGTGCCGCAACAACACGTTGTTCAACATCAACAGTATTCCCGACTTTGAAACGCAGCGGGACAATTTGAATCAGTTCATGGGTTTGCATCATGCTACTAGAAACAGCAATATAAAGCCTTGATTCTTTAGTAATTTTATCTGTTTCCAAACTTCCCACCCAATAAGATGGGCGAATTTCTTTCAGTGCAATACTGATATAACGGCTTGAAATAATTGTATCGAGCAATTCGCGTAAAATTTTATCAAGCTGGCTAAAGCTATCTTGCAAGTTATGATGTTGATATTGTGGCAAATGCTCAACTTCGTATGCGGTCGAGAATGTCAGCAATGAGCCAGTTAAACGCAGAAGTTCAAAAAATAGTTTTTCAGGGTGAATCTGCGGATTTTGTAACAGATGATTCAAGGTCGCATGAGCGGTATTTAGTGCATTGACCAACCAGAATGAAACAATATCACCCGATCTAAATTCAATGAGCTTTTGTTCATTTTCACGGTTATTGGTTTGAATCATCTTAATTTTGGCACGAACAACGTTCAGTGTTCGCTTCAAATTTGCCAATAAGGTTTCATTTGACTGAATATGTAAAATTGGTGGAATATATTTTGAATCAATTTCAAAATTCCCTGAGCTATGACGCCGGATTTTTCCGATGGCGAGATATAAAAAACCATCTAAATCTTGATTTGGATCTGCTTGAACATCAAAAAGTTTAAATTCAGTTCGGCGTCGAAGAAATGTAATTTCAGCAGGGGATGCATCAGTAAAAAGATCATGAGTTTCATTCAAATATGAATGGTAGCGAGCAGGTTGTTTATCCTGTTCATCAGAGATGTTCTTCTTATTGGGTTGTAAAATAGGCAATGCTAAGTAGATTAACATTTCCCCACGTAAGTTCAGTTCATCCAATAAAATCGGTTGTGGTAACAGATCTTTGGCTGGTGCTTGGTAAATTTCACCATCCTGCCAAATCATATCAATTTGCTCTAAAGCAAGTACATGTGTGCCCAGTTGTGTTTCGTCAAATCGAAGATTTTTAATTCCATAAGGATAAGGAATCGTTGAACGAATGGTGTGATTAAGTCGTTGTTCTTGGTACGTGTCTTGTAATTGGAAGTGTTGTGGTCTTAAAAATAAACCTTCACCCCAAAGAACTTTTTCTGCTTTAAACATAGATGATTACCATTCAGAAGATTCATTATTTTGGTTTACGCCCAATAACTCATGAATAGAATCAAGGGGATTATCATTTTTAATGACTTGAGTTAACCATTCATGTAAAGGCATTTGGCTCCATTTAATTGTTTTTTGCAGCATATAACTCACAGGACTATGCGGCTCGTTGGTTTGAAAGTAATCAGCAATCTCTTGTAAAACCCGCATTGCCTGTTCACGATTTTGTAAATGGCTTTGTGGTTGAGGTTGAAATGTTTGCGCTTGCGGAATTGGAGCTGAATGCGTTGTTTCTGTTACCGGCATGGTCATTTGAGCTGGGGTATCTTCAACTGTGGTTGTATTGTTATTATTCCCAAATGAGTCGGCTTTATAGATTTTTTTCAGATTCATTTGAATATTTTCAAACTGCGAATCGATACTTGCAAAGCTCGGTGCTTCCAGCTCCATCAGTGCATCTAATGTTTGTTTGATAATATTCCAATGCTGCAAAATTTCTTGAAATTGCTGATAATTTTGATATTGAAAAGTTCGAGAAGTATTGAAAAGCGCTTGATTGAATTGATCTAACTCTAAGGATGCTTCTACACTGTCAGAATCTTCTGCTTGCTTACGACGATTATTCTGTAAGTGTAAGAATTTTTCGTATTGCGCAAGTGAATAAAACGGTTGAATGTTGATGAGCGGAACATTCTTTACCAAGCTCGGTAATTGGGTGGTAAAACCTTGCAGTAATCCTAGGCGTTGATCTAAGTCATCATCTTCAATTTCAGGATGAATCTTCAACCAGAACTGTTCTAAAACACGGTGACTCAGTTCTAGCCCTTTAATTAGCCCTTCGAAGCCATAGAGGTTTGTCCAAGCTTCTGTAAGCCATGTTAATAAACGAATATCTTTGGTTTTTTGCGTGAGTAATTGGATTGATTTTTCTGCAACAAATGACCAGTCGGCTTGCTTTGGTTCAGAAATCCAATCACCTTGGTCTAATAAAGGATCATCATGGGTACGTGCTTTTTTAATTTCGTGAAACTCATTGGAAAAAGACAAATCTTCTCCACACGGATGAGCATCAGAAATAGGCTCTAATAAGACGTCTAAATTTATATCCATTTTCTATACTCGTATATATTTAAGCTTCCACAACTTTTGACTTTTTGCTCGACTTTTTCTTTGCTGGCTTCGCTTGTGGATCTAACAGGTAAATGATTTCATCATCTTTCGTATCAATATGAATGACTTTTGGAATTTTTTGTTCAGCCAAAGCCACCAATATTTCAGTGGCTAAAGCAGGTAACACAGAGGCATTTAAAATATTATCAACATTACGTGCACCACTATCAACTTCAGTGCAACGACTTAGAATCAATTCGATTAAATCATCGCTATATGTCACTTTCGTTTCATACTGTTTTTCGAGTCGTGCTGTAATTTTTCCGAGTTTATGCTCAATAATTCTGACTAAAAGATCATCATGTAGCGGGAAGTATGGGACAATTCGCATACGGCCTAAGAATGCCGGCTTAAATTGTTTGTATAAGCTTGGTTTGAGTTGTTCAGTCAGCTCTTCAGCACTTGGCCATTCTTCGACAGGTTGATTTAGGCATGCTTGCATGATGGCATTTGACCCTGTATTTGAAGTCAGTAATATCGTGGTGTTTTTAAAATCAATCACACGACCTTCACCATCTTCGAGTGTACCTTTATCAAAAACTTGATAGAACAGCTCTTGGACATCGCTGTGTGCTTTTTCAATCTCGTCTAATAACACAACGCTATACGGATTACGTCGAACGGCTTCAGTCAAAACACCGCCTTGACCATACCCGACATATCCTGGAGGCGCGCCTTTAAGCGAAGAAACCGTATGCGCCTCTTGGTATTCAGACATATTGATAGTGATTAAATGTGACTCACCACCATAAAGTTCATTGGCAAGTGCTAAGGCAGTTTCTGTTTTACCCACACCGCTTGGACCAACAAGCATGAAAACACCCTGTGGTTTATTTGGGTCTTCTAAACGTGCTTTTGAGGTTTTAATACCTTGAACCAACTGATGTAGGGCATAATCTTGTCCCATCACCCGTTTTTCAAGTTTTTCTTCCAGACTGAGAATTTGCTTAATTTCATCATTGACCATTTTGCCAACAGGAATACCAGTCCAGTCTGAAATAATTTCATTAATAATTTGGGCATTTACACGTTCAAAGACCAGTGGTTGCTGACCTTGTAACACAGATAACTGCGTACGTGTATTGAAGATCTCATCTTTGTTTGAATCGGCCTGTTCTGCGGTTTCTAATGCTTGGATTTTTTGAATCAGAGCCAATTCAGCTTGCCATTGTTGTTCTGTTTGCTGAATTTCTTGATCAAGTAATTCCAATGATGATGTTAACTGAGTTAAACGCTCTTCATGAATTGGCTGGTGACGGTGTTCACTTTCAATAATATTGAATTCAAGATTTAAATTATGTTGTTGTGCTTTGAGTTGATCGAGTTTGACTGGTTGAGCATTTTGGGTTAGCGCAACACGAGCTGCAGCGGTGTCAAGCACACTAATGGCTTTATCCGGGAGTTGGCGGCCACTAATATAACGATGTGAAGAATGAACAGCGGTGATAATCGCTTCATCATCAATACGTAAATTAAAGTGATTGGCCATCACTGGAATCATGGCACGTAGCATATCGATCGCGACTTCTTCAGTCGGTTCTTCTACTTTGACCACTTGGAAACGACGACTTAAAGCAGCATCTTTTTCAAAATACTGTTTATATTCGGCCCAAGTTGTAGCTGCAATGGTGCGTAATTCACCCCGCGCAAGTGCAGGTTTTAATAAGTTCGCTGCATCATTTTGCCCAGCCTGGCCGCCGGCGCCAATCATGGTATGGGCTTCATCAATAAACAGAATAATCGGATGTGAAGACTGTTGCACTTCTTGAATAACTTGTTTTAAGCGGTTTTCAAACTCACCTTTAACACTTGCGCCTGCTTGTAACAGCCCCATATCCAAAGAGTGTAATTGGACATTTTTTAATGCATCAGGCACTTGGTTCTGTGAGATCTTTAATGCCAGACCTTCCACAACTGCCGTTTTACCCACACCAGGTTCACCCGTTAAAATAGGATTGTTTTGACGACGGCGCATTAAGATATCAAGCATTAAACGGATTTCATATTCACGTCCAATGACCGGATCAATCCCACCTTTTTGTGCTTTTTCAGTTAAATTAATGGTGAATTGATCTAATGCAGGTGTCTTGTTGTTCGAAGCATGATTGTCTGTTAGGGTATTTTTAAGTTCTGCTTCTTGCTCTTGATCATTTGTTGGGATATTTTCGGTACTCTTTACACAAATTTCCAAGAATTTATGTTTCATCGTATCGATGGGAAACAGATCAAATAAGCTTGATGCTCGAATGGCAATTTGGTAAAGATCAGATGCTGTTAAAAGAGCAATCAATAAATGACTGCTTCGAATCACTGGATCTTGTTCAGCTGAAGCAAGTAACCATGCTTGCTCAAGGAGTCTAACAATTGATTTGGAAAAAATAGGTGTACGGGTATTTCCTTTAGGAAGTTGAGAAATACACTCTAATAAATCCGTTAAAAGTGCATCTTTTGAAATTTTGTATTTATTAAGTATAAGTTCAAGATCATTGGATTGTTGTTCTAATAATTTGACAAAAAAATGTTCGATTTCGATTTCAAAATTTTGATGGTTTACACATAAATTGGCGGATTGTTCTAAAGATGTACGTGAGGATGCTGATAACTTTTTAATCAAAACTTTTAGATCTGTCATTTTCTGTCTCTCTCAAAAAACTTTATTTCTAGGCAAATAAATTCTAAATTTTCTAGCCTATAAATTTGGCATTAAAATTAGTATATTGAAATCAAATATTTAATAATTTTTTAAAAATCACTGGAAATATTTTACATAAAAAAAAACTTTTGTGAAGATAGGATATTATGTATATTATACAACCAATTAAAAAAGTCATTTTTATCAAACGGTTAAAATATTGATACGAAATTTAACTTGACGAGAGCACGTTTTTTTAGTCTTATTTTTAAGTCTTTAACGAAATTGCTTAATTATACATATTTATAAAACATCAAAAGTAAATTTATTGAATAACTGAATCAAGTAAATATTGAGGTTGGATTTTGAAGAATTTTATTCCATATATTTTAGTTCTTGGCACATCATTGGCGACTACATTTGTCTACGCGGATGGTGAAATCAAACTAAAAAGATCCTGTATAAAAGATTACCCAATGGTTGAGGGAGAAACTAATCCTGAGTTGTTGGCGGTCTATTCACAATTGTGTGATAAGAAAAATAAAGACAATAAAAACAAACTGTTGGTCTCGGCAGCAGAAAAGTTTCAGCAAATTGGGAAAAATGATAAAGCCATCCAAATTGTTAATTATTTAGAAGCGCAAAATATACAAAGCAATGAGTTAACGGATGTCAAATTCCTTGCAGGAATTGGCTTAGCTTCTGACGCATTGAATAAAATGCGTACGCGTGAAATGAGATATTTGACTGAGGATAAAACCTATCCTGTTGCAAAAAGTTTTACTGACGCAGTTAGACAAGCAATGCCAGCAGCAGTTTTGGTTGAAAAAAATCAGGAAAGTGCTCCAGTTGTAGAGCGTGCTCGTCCTCAGAAGGTAAGTCGCCCTCAGAAGAGTCGTACTACACCAACACGCTCAACGCCTGCTACAAAACCAGCTACAAAGCCTACTGCGACGCCAGCGAAACCGAAGTCTACGTCATCAGCACCAAGACCGAATTTCCCAACATAATTTATTGCCCAAATTAATGGATAACAAAAATGTCAAAACGTGAAAGTGTACAGAAGAAATTACAGCGAATCCGACCACCACGTGTTCAACTGACTTATGATGTTGAAGTCGGTGATGGTAAAGAAATTAAAGAACTACCGTTTGTTGTGGGTGTTTTAGGTGACTTTTCAGCTGCTTCTGAGTTAGAAAAAACCAAATTAAAAGATAAAAAATTTATCAATGTCGACTTAGAAAACATTGATGAAGTGATGGAGTCATTGTCTCCACGAGCTGCATATCAAGTTGAAAATACGTTAACTGAAGAGGGTGGGCGTATGTCAGTCGATTTAACTTTTAAATCGATGGAAGATTTCAGACCAGAACAAGTAGTACAACAAGTAGAGCCATTGAGAAAATTAGTTGAAGCTCGTGAACGTTTAACAGATTTGAGAAACAAAATTTCAAATAGTGAGCGTTTGGAAGATTTACTGGATGAAGTCTTACAAAATACTGATCAGATTCGTAAATTAAGTGCTGAGGCGGGTCCTGAAAATGAGTAATTTACAAACCAATACTGCGCAAGATGCAGCCGTAGAAGAAGTAAGTTTACTTGATTCTATCGTGGAACGCAGCCGAATTGCACGCAATGACGAAGAGCATGACCGTGCTAAAAGCTTGATTGGTGAGTTGGCCAAAGAAGTAATGGCAGGAACAATCACTGTTTCAGAAAATATGTCTTTGTCGATTGATAAACGTATTGCTGAAATAGATGCGTTGATTTCAAAACAGCTCAGTAAAATCATGCACAATGAGCAGTTTCAAAAAATTGAATCAACTTGGCGTGGTTTGTATTACTTCTGTCAAGAGTCCCCATCAAATCCATTGATCAAAATTCGTATGTTAAATACAACGAAAAAAGAATTGGTCAAAGATTTTCAAGGTGCAACAGATTTCGATCAAAGCACCTTGTTTAAAAAAGTTTATGAAGAAGAATATGGATCATTCGGTGGTGCACCTTATGCGACATTGATCGGTGATTTTGAGTTTGACCGCACACCTTCAGATATGTATCTGTTAGAACAGATTTCACATGTTGCAGCAGCAGCACATGCTCCGTTTATTTCGGCAGCAAGCAGCAATATGTTAGGTCTTGAATCATTTACTGATATTGATCGTCCACGTGATGTTTCAAAAGTATTTGAAACAGCAGAATATGTACAGTGGCGTTCTTTCCGTGAAAGTGATGATGCTCGTTATGTTGCGTTGACAATGCCACGCGTTTTAGGCCGTTTGCCTTATGATCCAAAAGAAGGTTGGGCGACTGAAGGCTTTAACTTTGTAGAAGAAGTTTCAGGGCAAAACCATGATGAATATTTGTGGATGAATGCAGCTTATGCGTTTGGTACCCGTTTGACCAATGCATTTGATCTCCATGGTTGGTGTGCTGCGATTCGCGGTGTTGAAGGTGGTGGTATGGTCGAAGGCTTACCAGTACATACTTTTAAAACCAATGACGGTGAAGTTGTATTTAAGTGTCCAACAGAAATTGCGATCACTGACCGTCGTGAGAAAGAGCTGAGTGACTTAGGTTTTATTCCATTAGTTCATTGTAAAAATACAGATTACGCAGCATTTTTTGGTGCGCAGTCTACGCAAAAACCGAAGAAGTATGATAGTGATACAGCAAATGCGAATTCGTCCTTATCTAGCCAGATCCAATACATCATGGCTGTTTCTCGAATTGCACATTACTTAAAAGCAATGATGCGAGATAAAGTCGGAAGCTTTGCTTCAGCAGGTAATGTAGAAGCATTTTTAAATGAATGGCTATCACAATATGTATTGCTTGATGATGGTGCTTCACAAGAAGCAAAAGCGCAGTATCCATTGCGTGAAGCTTCTGTAAAAGTTGTAGAGAATCCTGCAGAGCCAGGGCACTACAAGTCTGTGGTCTTCTTAAGACCGCATTTCCAGCTAGATGAGTTGTCGGTTTCTTTGCGACTTGTCACTGAGTTACCTCAGTCCTCGAATTAAAATAGAGCGTGGCTAAATAATAACTTTAAAAAATAAGGGTAAATCCAATGAAAGATATATACGTTCAATTTCAAGGTAAGTACAAAGTTGATGGCGAGTCACGTGATTCTGAGCACAAAAATTGGCTAGAAGTTAATTCTTGGTCTCATAATATTCGTCAGCCAAAATCTGCGACTTCTTCAAGCGTTGGTGGTCATACTGCTGAACGTGTAGAACACTCAGATATGCTTTTTGTTAAAGATTTGGATGCAACTAGTCCAAAACTTTGGGAAGCATGTTCTGCGGGTTATACATTTGATGAAGTTCAAATTGACTTCTACCGCGCAAATGGTGACAAACGTATTAAGTACCTTCAAATCAAACTTAAGCATGTACTTGTTTCAAGTGTAACGCCTACGGTAAATGAAGAAGGTGTTCCAACTGAAGCATTTGGTCTAAAATATGCTGCGGTTGAGTGGACTTATAATCAACAAGATATTAACGGTTCTGCTAAAGGTGCCGTTACTAAGAAATGGTCTCTTTCTAACAATACTGCATCTTACGCTGCTTAATTGTTTGTTGAAACAGATAGGGACTTGGGTCCCTATCTGTTTCATATTATTAGAATATACATTATGAATTTAGATCAACTTTACCCCTATGGATTTCGATCTACACTATTTGATCGTTTAATTGTTGAAGATGATTATATAAAAGGGCTTTCTATTCATGAGTTAAGAGAGTCTGTTGCCCATGATTTAGAAGACTTATTAAATACACGAATTGCCAAACTGGATTTGGAAATCGATGATTTCCCTTTAGTCAAAAAGTCTATCATACAGTTTGGTATTATTGATTTTGTTGGACTTTCAACCGCAAATCCAACTGATCGGGATACTATCTGTCAATCTATAGAACAGTCGATTGCTGCTCATGAGCCACGCTTAAAACAAATTAAAGTAGAAATGCAGTTAGATGACCAAAATGTTGGCTCGTTATGTTTAAGCATTCAAGCTTATTTAAATATTCACCCACTTTATGAACCTGTAATTTTTGATGCCTTACTTAAGCCAACAACACAGCAATATGTGATTTCTGCCAGATCTTAAAATAAAGTAGGTATGTCGTGATAGAAGAACTTTTACCGTATTATGAAAAGCAATTACAAGAATTTGGACAGCAGTCTCGTGCTTTTGCAGATAAATACCCGAAAATTGCACAACGATTATCTTTAAATCAAGAACAAATTGATGATCCTCATATTGAACGCCTTATACAGGCATTTTCTTTAATTGCTGCACGTATCGATAAAAAGTTAGCTGATAGTTACGACATCTTTACCCGTTCTTTATTTGAGGTAATGTTTCCTCAATATTTACGTCATTTTCCAGCGTGTTCAGTGGTGAGTTTTGAAGACTTAAATAAGCAAAAACAATTGAAGGATGTTCACATTATTCCCAAAGGAACCACTTTAAAGTCAAGAAGTTTCAAAGGTGTCCAATGTGAGTTTAATACCAGTGCTGAAGTTAAATTATTGCCTATTCAACTGGAAAGTCTGAGTTTTCAAACCAATCCCAGTGCACATATTCATTTAAACCAAAATGCGACATTAAATTTAAAATTTGAATTATTAAACCCTGCTAAAAATTGGTTAAAAAATGAAAAGCTGCCCATTTATCTGGATGCCATTTCAAACTTTCCTTTGCAAGTTTTAGATCATATTTTCCATAAAGAAACCAGTTTTAGTCTTCGCATCAATAACAAGGTTGTGCCGATAAAAAATCCGTTTGAAGTGATCGGTTTTGATGAAAATGAAAGTTTATTGCCCGTTGATCAACATACACATCATGCTTATCGATTATTAATCGAATATTTCTGTTTTCCTGAAAAGTTTAGTTATTTAAATTTGAATTTAGATTTTTTAAAATTATTAAAAGAAGAAAATTTGAGTTTTGAAGTTCAAATCCATTTAAAACTGAATTTAAATGATCAAGCCATCATCCGCAACTATTCAGAATTGAATGTGGCAAATTTTAAGTTATTTACCAGCCCTGTCGTCAATTTATTTGAGAAACAAGCTGAGCCACAAAAAATCAATCATAAAAACTTAGAATATCCTTTAATGACAGATGCACATCATCCTGAATTCTATCAAGTGTATTCAATCGTTGAAATGAATTTAATCCGTGAAAAAAGTAATCAAGATCAAGTGGTTTACCCAATTCTACCTTTCTTTGCGATGAGTCATTATCATGGTGACGATATTCAGTTTTTTTATGCGTTAAATCCAACGGTTTTACAAAATCAATATGTAGAAACGGGCTATTCGATTATTTCTAAACAATTAGAACCACACAGTATTAAGTCTGATTTTGTTAGTTGTAAGTTGTTATGTTCCAATCGTGAATTACCGCACGAAGCTTTGGGTCAGTCAAACAACGTCTTGAACTTGAATGACAGTACCGTTGCTCGTCGTGCATTGGTGTTAAAGAGACCTACAGCACCCTTCCAATTTGAAAAAAATAAGAATGAACAATGGCGTATTATTTCGCACCTTTCATTAAATACTTTAGCCTTAATGAAAGGTGATGCTGTAAGTCATATTAAAGAATTGCTAGAGCTTTATAACTTACCTAAATCTAAAGAAAATCATTTAATTATTGATGCAATTAAAAAAATTGAATTTGAAATCACCAATAAACTCGTTGAAGCCAAACCCTTTCCAATGTTTGTACGCGGGGTTAAGGTTTTAATGGATGTCGATGTCCAAGTCTTTAGAGGGCATAGCTTATATATTTTCAGCGAATTGATCAGTCATATTTTTAACTTAAAAGTACAGATGAACAGCTTTGTTGACGTTTTTGTTCGAGATTTAAATACAAAACAGGAGTTATACCAATGCGTACAGAACGTTGGTGGCAAGAAGCTTCTGTAATTGATGAGCTTTTTAAAACCCCTACAGCTTTTGAATTTATACAAACCACACGATTATTTAGACATGCGCCCAATACCGCTTTTTTAAAGAATTGGTCTGACGATTTTCTTTTTGAAAGTTCATTAAACTTGAACTTTCCAAAACATGAAATTGAATTACTCGAACAACAAGACGAAAAAATTCATCTTACAAATTTGATTGTCGGTTTAACCGGTATGCAAGGTGCAATGCCGTATACCTATACTAATAAAGTGAAACAAACACCGCGTAAACAGCGTGTTGAAGTTCAAAAGTTTCTAGGTTTATTTAATCATAAGCTTACGGCTCAATTTGTTGAAGCAAGTTTAAGTTATAACTTGCCTGTACGTTATGAAGTTGAAAAAGAAAATAATTACTTAGAAATCTTGCATGCTTTAAATGGTTATATTAGGACACAACATCAACAGAGTGATCTAGATGACTATTTTGCTGAGTTTTCTGGGCTTATGCAGGGTCAAAATAATACAGCTCATGCATTAAAGACAATGTTGACCTGTGTATTCAATCAACAAGTTGAAGTCAAAGAATATATTACTGAAAAGTTTAAACTCGGGAATGAGCAGAAAACTACTTTGGGAGGGGACCGACCTTTCTTGTTAGGTGTAAATACATTCTGTGGAGAGACGATTCGACAAATAGATGGAAAAATCGAGATTCAAATTGGACCGTTGAGCCATGCACAGTATTTAGAATTTTTACCCAAGAAAAAATTAAGTAAGAAGTTAAAAAAAATTCTGCAAAGTTGGTGTAGTCCAACCTTATTTGTCGATTTACGTTTAGTCTTGGCAAAAGAGGAAGTCCAGCCTTTACAACTAAGCTCAACAACACAAATTGGTTTGGCACAAGGTGCTTTTGTGATGCCAAAAACTCAAAGTGACAATGATGAAACGTGTTATGCACTGATTGGAGTGTCATAAGTGATCAAAATAATTTTAGGAACTTTAATCAGTACCATATTACTAGTTTCGGTAATCGTGGTATTTTATTGGCGTGATATTAAATATGACCCAAATGGGCAAGATTTTCTGATTTTCTTTGGCGTGATTCCAGCTGCGATTACTTTGTTAATCCTGAGCCCAATGTTGATCAAAAAGATTTATCAAAGCCACCAAGAGAAGAAAGAACAACAAAGAATTGAGGCAGAGCAACGTTCAGAACAACAAATCACTGAAGCTAAAGTTGAAGAAAAAATTGAATGGGTAGACTTGAAAGTTTATTCAGCCACAAGCTTAAGTGCCTTAGGCGAAAATGAAGCACAGCTTGATCAGCTTCAAGATGTGGCAAGTCCTGAACTTGATTCGCAATTGGTCAATGGTTATGGTTTACCGATTCTTTCATTCCGTGTTCAAGATATTGAAGAACCGTTAGAGGATGAGGCATCTAGTCTTTCTAGTCGTCAAAAGCGTATAAGTGCATTAATTCAGCAGCAATTAGAACAGAATACTGAAACTTTATATCAAATTGCAGAGCACCTAAAAAACTCCGCACTCTTTTATGATGCCAAACTTGCACATGAATATCGTATGCATCCTGCTTGGATTGACCCTCATCATGACGATGAAGATGAGCCGATTGAACAACAGGTCGCAGAAGCAGTACCTCGACTTAATTATTTGAATATTCACATTATTTTGCCAGAAAATTTATTCCATAGCTGGGATGAAAGTTCAGCTTCAGAATTGGTTCACCATTATCTTACTGAACTGGGCATTCTCGATCAGCAATTTGGCACTGAATATCATTATTGGGGTGAAACAACTGCGTATAAAGACTGGATTAAGTTGCTAAAAAGAACCCAACTTTTGGATTCTGAGGTATCACTGTTTATTGCAGTAGATTCAGAAATTGATCAAGAAACCATAGATGATCGGACGTGGATGACTGAAAAATATATTCCATCTGAGTATATCAGTACTTGTTGTATGACAAATACCCAGGTCGAATTGCAAAATTTACAAGCAATAAAGTATATTCGAATTGCTTTAAATTCTGATCAGGCATCTAAAACATTAAAAGAGTTGAATTTAGACCAAGCAGAACAGTTTGATCAAGAACAGCCCTTTGTCTTGGTCTTAGACGACCCAGCAGAGATCAAGCTGTTAAAGAAACTTGAACAAAACTTTGCCGAAACAGCTATTGAAGCGCATCATTATCTTTACAGTAAAAATAGCCTAGGCCATACCCAACCCTTAGCCAAAGTTTTTGGTTTTATGTTGAGTTTGCACTTTAAAGATGAGTTGTACGGTTATGTTTATAGTGCTGAACATCAGCAAACCCAAGTGATTGTTGGGACTGAGTTTGCATAGAACTTACAGATAAATTTAGAAAGAAATAGAGAAAATGATACAAACAATTTTAAGCTATGCATGGCAGTACATCACAAATCCGAAACTGGTGATTGCGCTTTCGATTCTGGTTGCGATCGTTTCTTCATATAGTGTAGTACCGCGTCAGTACTTCTTTATGATGGTTGCAGCTTACATTCTTGGGTTGGTGATTTACGGCATCTACTGGTTGATCCAGCGTCGTAAACATGCAGAACAAGGTGAAGCATTGGCTGAAGCGATTCAACAAGACACCACTGCTGAATATGGAAAACAAAAAGATAAAGAAGAATTAAATCTGATCAATCAGCAGATGAAAGATTCGATCCAATTGATTCGTAAGTCTAAATTGGGTGATAAAAGTGGTAACGCAGCACTCTATGAGTTGCCTTGGTATATGGTGATTGGTAACCCTGCTGCGGGAAAAAGCTCAGCAATTTACCATTCTGGATTAAAATTTCCCTTTGAAGAGACCCATCAAAAAGTGGTGTCTTCAGGACTCAGTGGTACCCGAAACTGCGATTGGTTTTTCTCAACAGAAGGGGTATTGTTGGATACAGCTGGTCGATACTCTGTGTATTCAGAAGACCATTCAGAATGGTTAGGCTTTTTAAATATTCTGAAAAAGAACCGCTCTAAAGCGCCGATCAATGGCTTAATTGTGATTGTTAGTGTGGCTGAGTTGGTTAGTCAAAGCCCTGAGAAATCGATCAAATTAGCGAAAAGTTTAAGAGCGCGTATTCAAGACTTAACTGAACGTTTAGAAATTTTTGCACCTGTTTATTTGGTCTTTTCTAAAATGGATTTGATTGCAGGATTCACTGAATTTTTTGAATGTTATGAATCTGCTGAGTTTGATCAAGTTTGGGGCGCAACCTTACCTTATGACTCTGAATCATCACAGAATGCTGTGGAACATTTCGAGAAGCACTACAATATTTTATATGATGGACTAAAAGGGGTCAGTACCACCCATTTAAGTCGCCGTCATGCGCAAAATATTTCGCCAAGTGTGATGACTTTCCCACTTGAATTTAAGACTTTAAAACCTGTATTAAAAACGTTTATTGGTACTTTATTTGAAGAAAATCCGTATCAGTTTAAACCAGTCTTCCGTGGCTTTTACTTTACGAGTGCTTTACAAGAAGGCGTGATAGAAAGTCCGATGACGGAACAGATTGTTGATGATTTTCAGCTGACTAAAATCCCCAATAGTGAACATGGTATTCCACAAAATTCAATTTCTCAGAATCATGGCTATTTCTTAAAAGGGCTATTCTCAGAAGTCATTCTCAAAGATAAAAACCTAGTTAAACAACATATTAACCCGACCACAAAACGTAAACGTTATTTGGCGTTTATTGCATCATTATTAGGTGTTTCCATTATTTTGGGTTTATGGGTATGGTCTTATCGTAATAATCAACAATTGATTGCAGATGTTCAGGCCGATTTAAATAAAGTTGTGCAAATGGAGCAAACTTCAGGTCAAGAGCTTTCAACCCAAATCGATGCTTTACTGATTTTGCAACAACGCTTAGAGCAATTGGATGATTTTGATCAGCATCGTCCATTGAAATTTTCATTTGGTTTATATCAAGGCAATGACTTAAAAGAAAAATTAAAAGCTGAATATTTAAAAGGTGTGAAACAGATTGTTTTAGCACCAAGTCAGCAAAACATTGCGCAATATCTACAACGTGTAAAAGGCAATGAGCAGACGCTTAAACAAAATCATGTCAATGTTGAAATTAAGCAAGCGTCTTCGACACAAATTGCATCAGAACCTTCTGATACCAATCCGCAAGATGCTTACAATGCGTTAAAAGCCTATTTGATGATGAGCAATCCACAATATATGGATGCGAGTCATTTAAGTGACCAAGTCACTCGCTTCTGGCGTTCATGGCTAGATACCAATCGTGGGCAAATGCCACGTGGAGAAATGATTCAAAAAGCTGAAAAAATATTGAGCTATTCAATGACCTTAGCCAATGATAAAAAGTTTCCAGTGTTAGAGTCTGATGCGCAGTTGGTAGATCAAACTCGTCAAGTATTGCTTTCTGTTGTACGAGGGATGCCTGCCCGTGATCGCGTTTATAATGAAATTAAAATGCGCGCGGCGGTTCGATTCCCAGCTGTGACCGTGGCCCAAATTGTCGGTGAAACCAATCGGAATGTCATGCTGGGTGGTTATGCATTGCCTGGTATATTTACCCAAAAAGCATGGGATGAATATGTCGATAAAGCCATTGAAGAAGCTGCGAATAAACCCACGGATACCAAAGATTGGGTGTTGAATAGTACACAGTCAGACGATTTAACTTTTAGTGGTAGCCCTGACCAAATTCGTAAACAGTTAACCCAGTTGTATAAACAAGAATATATTGCTGAATGGAAAAAGTTTATTAATGCCACTCACTATGCGAAAGGGCCTGATTTTGTTCAACAAGCTAAGGTCATGGATGTATTGGGTGAGCCACAAAACTCTCCAATCCGTACCTATATTGACCGTGTTGCAAAAGAAACCAGTTGGGATAATCCAATTGTTCAAGCTGAACTTGCTGCGCCACAAACCGGATTTGTTGCTTGGTTTAAGCGTAAAGTTTTAGGACAAGGTAAAACGGATGATATCCAACGTGCATCGAATCAAGCACAAGGGCAGATTTCTCAACAATTCCAAGTATTCTACCAATTGGTTCGTAAACGTGATGATTTACAGAACAAATCACTGCTAGATGATTATTTACAGAATATGGCACAAGTCAGAAGTAAATTGAATGATCTACGTAGTGCAGGTGACTTTGGTCCAAATGCTTTGGCCCTAGCAAAACTTACTATTAATGATCAAACTTCAGTTTTCAACACCACTCAAAAAGTTGTTGATGAAAAATTGACGGTAGGTTTAGGTGAGTTGGATCAGCAAATGGTTCAGAAATTGTTGGTGAGCCCGTTAACCCAATCTTTTGATAGTTTGTTGACTCCAGCACAGGATGAAATAAATAAACTCTGGACCTTGCAAGCTTTCCAACCGTTTAGCCAAACACTTTCACAAAAAGTGCCATTTAACTCATCTGGAACGATTCAAGCGACCAGTAGTGAAATTAGTCAAATTTTTGGTGATAACGGTAGCATTGCTAAATTTGTAAAAGAAACTCTTGATCCATTTGTTATTCGTCGTGGTTATACATTGTCATCGAAGACATGGAAAAACATGGGGATTGGCTTGAATCCTGAATTCGTTATGAATTTTGAGCAATATACTACGCCAATTAATGGTGCATCTGCTGGAGCAGCAGGGGGGGCGCCGGTTGCAACCAATCAGTCAAACTTCCAATTCTATCCTATCCCTAACAATAAATTATTGTCCTATACCATTGATATTGATGGACAGCGTTTGGTTTATGAAAATGGCATCCAACAATGGGTCAACTTCATGTGGCCAAATCCTGGTGCAATACCAGGAGCACGGATTACGGCAATCGATTTAGATGGACAAACCCATACTATATTTGATGAGCCGGGTGAATACGGAATCAATAAATTAATCGATAGTGCACAACGTAAGTCATTGAATGGAAGCTTTGAAATGACATGGGCAAGCAAACAAAACAGTGATTTGTTTGTGAAACTTCAATTCCGTTTAATTAGTGGTAATGCTTCAAATCCAATTGGTTCTAATCGTGGCTATGTTGGATTAAAACTGGTTGATCGAGTCACAAGTCCTAAAGCACCATTGGTTGTTGCAGCACAGGCAGCGCCTGTTACCGTAAGTGCAAACTCACCAGCGGCTTCACCATTTGGCGGTGCGACTGCACCGGTAGCAGCTGCACCTAAGCCTCAGACAACCGCACCAGCAAGCTCAACTGTAGCACCTGCTGGCAATGCGGCAAATGCTGCTGGAAAAGGAGTGGCTCAATGATTCAAGGAAACGATTTGACGCGAGGGATTAAAGTATGCAAACGATAAAGTCTACACCGTTGTATTATGGAAAATGTCCCGCACGTGGTGATTTTCTGAAAACAAAAGGGCAATATTCATTGATTCAAGTGATTGATCAATGGATTACGGAAGCTTTAGAGCTTGCAATGCGAGAAGAAAATTTTAATCAAGCTTATGAATCATTAGCGCCTTTAGACTTCTTTATCGCAAACCCTAAGGAAAGAATGTTTCTTGCGGCAAATATGGTGACCAGTGAAGACAGTTCTGGTCGTCAATTTCCAATGGTCTTAAGTCAGTTATTAGAAGTTGATCATCCTTTTCAAAACTTACTCTATGCGCCGTTTAAATATAAACCGGTATTGATTGATTTATTTCAAAAAAATCGAAGCATCCGAACCATTCGTGATCCTGAAGTATTGATCAATAAGCTGGGTGAAATTGATCATGAAATACAGGTCTTGCCTGAATTAAAAACGCAGGACTTTTTTGAAAATCATACCATGCATTCATTTGCGCAAATGATGAAGATCACGCCTTATGAGTTGGCGCAAAGTATGCTGGGCTTGGGCTTGTTACTTCAGCCTGTGCTTAAACACGGTACCAGTAAGTTATCTAAGGTACTTATTTTACCAATTAATAATCATAATTATTGCTATGAAATTGCCGCGTTTTGGGTCAACTTAATCGGACGCTTTTTAGAAAAAAGTAATACAGAGATCTTGATTGGTATTCTTCACCAAGAGTCTCCAATTTTATTATTTGGATTCCAAGGGGCAGATATCACGGCTTTAAGTAATATTTTCACTCAAAATATGCAAAATGATCATTGGGTATCTTTGGTCAAACCACTATGGATTGATGCCTATTTGGAACAGAATGCAGGTCTAGCAGCGCTTGAACAGTCTTTATGCGAACGTCAATTGAGTCTGGTTCAAGGCATGAAACTTTTTAGACAAACATTTATAGATGAATAATGATATGAAAAATAAACAAGTCAAAATATTGAAAAAATTTGCGCTTATTTCTAGCTTATTTTGTTCATTCAATATGTTTGCTGCACCGATTGTGGTTGAAGGTGCTGTGCCGAATGACATGACCAAACAAGCAATCTTGGCGAAATTAAAAGCGGTTTATGGTGATGATCAGGTTGTAGATAAAATCCAAATTCGAGCCGTATCCGCACCAAATGGCTGGAGTGATTCGGTTACACGTGTGATTACCCCAGATCTAAAGAAGATTAGCCAAGGTAAGCTCTCTGTACGAGGTACTCAAGTTGAATTGGTTGGAAAAATGGGTGTACAAACTGATATTCAGCCAACCACCAGTTTATTCCAATCCTTAGTTCAGCCACCTTATCGATTTAATTCTCAAATTTCAGTGAATGCTGCTGAGCAATCTGTGATTGATAATGCACTAAAAAATCGAATTATTGAGTTTGAATCTGGCAAAGCCGTACTTACCCCAACAGGTACACAAATCTTAGACGAGATGGTGGTTGCATTAAATAAAGTGCAAGGTAAAAATGTTAAAATTGTGGGTCATACTGACAGCCAAGGTAATCCACAGAAGAATCAGGATTTGAGTTTGCAACGTGCTGAAGCGGTGAAGCAGTATTTAACTACGAAAGGCATTGCACCGACTCGTTTAAGCACAGCAGGTCTGGGTTCAACCAAACCTGTTGCTGATAATGCAACGGATGAGGGTCGTAGAAAGAATCGCCGTATTGAGTTCGATGTTTTATAAATTTTATTCAATAACAAAACAATAAAAGGTAGGCACTATGGCACTTCCATATATCACATTAGGATCACCCACGACAGGTGGGGGAAAAATTATTTCTGCTCAGTCTTCTTTTCTGATTGATGGTAAAGCGATTGCATGTGTAGGCGATAAGGCGACTTGTCCCAAACACAAGTGTGTCGCCAGCATTGTTGCAGGTGATAATCATATGTTGGTGATGGGAAAGCCCGCTGCGCAGCATAATTCACCTTTATCTTGCGGATGTAAATGTATTGGTGATCAGTCATTAACAGTTGGGCAAAATTAAATTGTTTAAAGTATAAAAAAAGCCCCATCATCCTGACGGGGCTTTTTCATATTGGTTCGCTAGGTAAACTCCTGTTCTACCTCACTTCCTGATGTATAGACCGATTATTATTGTTTTACGTCTGGGAAACTTCCTGTTCCCTATGTCAGTAGAATAGGGTATTTGCTTAAACTTACCTAGCCGTCAATGCATGCAAGTGATGTAAGCTAAAGCGTACAATGTGATTTTAGACATTGGCATATTGGATGAGTTTGTTTACCACAGACTTGACTGCTTTATTATCAAACTCATTCCCCTCAAAGGTTTCACTCTTACCACGTTGCCCAATATCTCGCAGTTCAATAACTGCATTGGAGTCAATCATACCAATAAAAGCGCAGACTTGTTTGATTTGATCAATTGAACGTGAACCGTTGGTACCCCCATAGCTGACAAAAGCCGAAGGTTTGCGCTGCCATTCTTTATAAACGAAGTCGATGGCATTTTTCAGTACAGGACTATAGCCATGATTGTACTCTGGTGTAATGAAAATAAAGGCATCGCCAGAAGCAACTTTTTTTGCCCATTCTTGCTGTTTGGGCTGATCATAGATTCCTGAGGCGGGTGAGTTTTTCCCAGCAAAGAAAGGCAAATCCCATTCTTTTAAATCTACAATTTCAACATTGAGGGTACTAAAGTCGAGTTTTTGGATTTCTTTAAGTAACCATTCTGCGACTTTGATCGCAACACGGCCATCTCGAATACTGCCCACGATAATTTGGATATTCATTTATTTTCATCTCTATTTTTCTATTAAAACATTATGAGCAATCGAAGTTATAGGTACAGTAGTGATTTGTATATGATTTTAAAATTTTGAGTTAACAATAAGATTGATCAGGATTTGAATTTCAATTTTAATAAGAAAAATTTTTAATTCTGAATATATATGAAAGACGATATTGCATTGATTATGGCTTTACCCAATGAATCTAAAGGGTTGTTTGAGCAAGCAGGTATCACCGTCCACTATAGTGGGATTGGCAAGATCAACGCGGCCTATACTGCATTTGATGTCATTCAGAAAACTGGCTGTAAAACCATATTAAACTTAGGGAGTGCCGGTAGTTCTTTCTTTAATGCTCATGAGTTGATTGAAGTAAAAACTTTTGTGCAACGCGATATGGATGTTTCTCCACTCGGTTTTGATGTGGGGGTTACACCAATGGATGAGTATTTGCCAAGCGAAATTCATTTAGAATCGTATTTTCCACATTTAGCACAGGGTGTTTGTGGTACAGGTGATAGTTTTGAAACAGGAAAACCCAAAGTGACCTGTAATCTAGTCGATATGGAAGGCTACGCATTAGCTAAAGTCTGTAAAAAACTAGATGTGCGGTTGGTTTCGATTAAATATATTACTGACGGTGCAAATGACACAGCACATTTAGATTGGGAAGATAATTTATTATTGGGTGCACAAAAGTTGTTAAAACTATATCAGTCTATTTATTAAAGACTTAGTTTGTGTGAATAATAGAAAAAGTTTAAATTTGAGTCTTGGCGACCATAGAACTCTATGGCCGTTTGCCAAAATAACCAATATGTCTATTGGATGATTAATTGCGCGGTAACACACCATATAAAGTCATATGGATGGTATGTTCAATTGCGCGTTGACACATACTTTTATTACGCAAAGTTTTACCAGTAACCATTTCGATTTGAGTGCTAAAGTCTGCATAATTTTGGGTCAGTGCCCAAATATTAATAATCAACAATTCAGCATCGATTTGATCTGATATTTTACCTTGCGCCTGCCAGTTTAAAATAACTTTGGCTTTGCGTTTAAAGAGCTTTTTAAGCGGGCCTTTTAGGATCGGTAAAATATGTGGTGCACCTTGAATCACTTCTAACGCGAAAAGCTTTGAAGCTTTTGGCTGAGTTCTAGAAATTTCGATTTTGGTCATGATGTAATGCGACAATGCTTCTGTCGGTTCCAATTCTGACTCAAGCGATTGCAACGGTGCTAACCATTTCTGCATAACTGTCGTTAGCACTTCAACATATAAGGCTTCTTTATTTTCATAGTAGTAGAAAATATTGGATTTATGCATATCTGCTAACTGAGCGATTTCATCTAGACTTGCGCCATTGAAACCATAGACAGAAAATACATCAAGTGCAGCATTGAGCAGCTGCTGGCGTTTTTGAGCACTCTTTTTTTGTTCCATCGCATCTTTAATCGAAAAACTGATTATTAAATTGTACGGTAAAATGTTTGATTTGTGCACAGAAAGCAGCATTATTTTGGTATATTTCTGATAAATAATGATGAAGTTTTATTATTAAGTCGATCGTAGATCCCTATTATATAATTTTGCACTAAACTGGAGCAAATCTTATATTAAAATTATGTCAATTATGACTTAATATTTAAATTTTGTGACATTTTTTAGTATAAGGTTAATTTAAAAATTAAATAATCTTAAATAGCATTATTTAATTTTCATTTAAGAAAATGCGCTTGCTTTAAAATATTCAAATTATTTTTAATCAATAGAAACAGTTAAAAACTTTAACATGTTTATGACAGCGAACATTTTCTATGCGATCTAAACATCCAAATCTAAAAATTTAATTATTCAAGATCAGGAACATGTCGCGCAAGGTATATCTGCAAGGGCAAAAATATTTTGATGCAATACCTTGCGTTGTTGTTCATGTTGCAAGCACAGCGCTGAGAACTTGTTGTTCGAGTTCTGCAAATGCCACCCCTTTTTGACGCGGACGAGGCAAATCGACTTGAAACTGTTGGGCAATATGACCTTTATCCAAAAGAATAATACGATCTGCGAGTTGAACAGCTTCACTGACATCATGAGTAACAAGAATGGTGGTAAAACCTTGTTCTAACCATAATTTTTCAATCAAACTCTGCATCTCTAGTCTTGTTAATGCATCTAAAGCACCTAAAGGTTCATCCAGTAATAAGACCCGCGGTGTATGTGACAAAGCACGAGCAAGCGCCGTTCGTTGACGTTGTCCACCAGAAAGCTGTGATGGCCAAAGTCCAGATTTCTCCTTTAATCCCACCTTTTCTAATAATTGCTCAGCCTTAGAAAATTGGTTTTTGGCTAGACCCAATTGCACATTTTTTAGAATACTTTTCCATGGCAATAAGCGTGGATCTTGGAACATCACCCGAATATCATCTGCAATGATCCCTTCACGGAAATTTAATAAAGATTTAAATTTGATTTCACCATAACTGGGTTGTTCTAAATCGGCAATTAAACGCAGTAGGGTACTTTTACCACAACCACTACGTCCCACAATTGCAACAAATTCACCAGCTTCAATGTTTAAATCTAAGTCCTCAAGAACTTTAACTTCACCATAATATTTATGCAGTTGTTCTATCGAAATTTCTGCACCAATTTTTGCTTGTTCTTCCTCAACAATCTCGGTTGTTGCCACCAAGTCATTGGCATATTGGCTAATGCTTAAATCGGTCATATCAGACTCCTATTTTTGATAACCTGCGTGCCAACGCAATAGGTATTTTTCTAGAAATTGTGCAAATACATCTGCAAGTTTGCCTAAAAGGGCATACAGCAAGATACCCACCAGCACGATATCTGTTTGTAAAAATTCACGCGCATTCATGGTCATATAACCAATTCCAGATTGTGCGGAAATTGTTTCTGCCACAATCAGTAGTACCCAAACCAACCCCAGTGAAAAGCGTAAACCCACTAAAATTGAAGGCATTGCGCCCGGTAAAATAATTTCTTTATAAAGTTGCCATCTGCTTAATCCATAGCTTTTTCCCATTTCAATCAATTGAGGATCAACTGAGCGAATTCCGTGATAGGTATTGATATAAATCGGGAAAAAGACACCGACAGCCACTAAAAATAGTTTTGCAGACTCATCAATTCCAAACCATAAAATAACCAATGGAATCAGGGCCAATGCTGGAATATTTCGGATCATTTGCAAGGTGGTATCCAGTAAATTGGATGCCACTTTTGATGAACCATTAAGTAGTCCTAAAAATAAGCCGAGCCCACCACCAACGAAGAGGCCAAGTAGCGCACGACCAGCACTAACTTTGACATGTTGCCAAAGCTCACCGCTGACTAAAAGTGTCCAAAATGCAGAGACTACCGCTGTCGGTGCAGGTAAAACACGGCTTTCAAGTAGCCCCGTTTTAGAGGCAATTTGCCATATGACTATCAGTAAAATCGGCACAAACCAAGGCAGTAAACGCTGCCCGATTTGTTTAGTTCCACGTGAAACTGCGTTGCTTTTGGTTGGAGCAGCATTTTTAATTATGGCATTCATGCAGGCTCCTGTAACGGTTTTTTATTTTCTTCAGGTGTGTAGTTGTTGGCTATGATTTCACCAAATGGTCCAGTCAAATTAGGTTGTGTGAGTTTCTTACGTGTTTCCAATGGCAGTAATGGGAATACCAGTTCAGCAAAGCGAATGGATTCTTCCAAATGTGGGTAGCCTGAGAAAATAAAGGTATTGATGCCTAAATCGGCATATTCTTGAATGCGATCTGCAATAGTCTGAGGATCACCGACTAAAGCAGTACCCGCACCACCACGAACTAGTCCGACCCCTGCCCAAAGATTTGGTGATACTTCAAGCTTACTACGATCACCATTATGTAGCTCAGCCATACGGCGTTGCCCGACAGAATCCATTTGTTTAAATTTTTTCTGTGCAGCTGCAATCGTCGCATCATCTACATATTGAATTAGTTCATTGGCAGCTTGCCATGCTTGCTCATTGGTCTCACGAACAATGACATGTAAACGAATACCATAATTAAGTTGACGACCTTTAGTCTCGGCTTTGGCTTTCACCACTGCAATTTTTTCTTTTACTGCAGCAGGTGGTTCGCCCCAAGTTAAATAAGTATCAACTTGCTCAGCAGCTAATTCAATCGCATCTTCAGAAGATCCACCAAACCAAAGTGGTGGGTAAGGCGCTTGAATGGGTGGATAAAGTAACTTAGCATCGTCTACACTTAAACGTTCGCCATGAAAGGTAAATGATTCACCCGTATGTGAGCGTTTTAAAATTTCACGCCAAATCGTGGTGTATTCAGCTGCTGTTTTATAACGTGAAGCATGGTCTTCGTATACGCCATCACCTTTCAATTCTTGCTCATCGCCGCCTGTAACGAGGTTGAGTAAAACCCGACCATTGGATAGTCGATCAAAAGTTGCAGCCATACGTGCTGCAAGCGCTGGTGTTGTTACGCCAGGACGTAACGCAACCAAGAATTTTAGATTTTTAGTCGCATCAATCAAGCTCGCAGCAGTAATCCATGGATCTTCACATGAACGTCCCGTGGGAATGAGTACACCTTCATAGCCCAGATTATCCACAGCTACAGCAATTTGTTTCATATAAGCATGGTCAACTTGGCGAGCACCTTTACTTGTACCTAAATAACGACTGTCACCGTGAGTAGGAATAAACCAGAAGATTTTCATTTCATTCATCCTTAGAAAAATATTATTTCACTGTCCAAACCGCTTGTTTGATATCTATGCTGTTTGGAATAATTTTGAGTTCGCTAAAACGATTGGCCAGCTGTTGCTGATCTGCAATTACTTTTGCTGAAAGTGGTGCTGCACCAGAAGGTCTTGGGCGTCGCTCAATAAAAGTTTGACTAACTTTTGGTTTTAAACCGGTGCTTTGTCCGATGGCTTGAGCTGTTGCGACACGATTGGCTTGTACCCATTTATCAGCAGTATTAATTTGCTGGATAATGCCTTTAACTGCTTGAGGATATTTCTTTATAAAATCTGGTGATGCCAAATAGAAGGTATAATTCGGACTTAAACCCTGTCCTGAGGCGAGGATACGCGCCTGATCTTCTACTTGTGCAGATGCAAAGAATGGATCCCAAATTGCCCAAGCATCGACAGCACCTTTTTGAAATGCAGCACGGGCATCAGCAGGGGTTAACCAAATCGGTTGAATGTCTGACCATTGCAAACCAGCTTTACGTACAGCTTGTACCAGTAAATAATGCGCACTAGATCCTTTCTGCAACGCAATGCGTTTACCTTTCAATTCATTGAGTTTGGTGATTTTTGAATCTTTAGGCACTAAAATTGCCGAAGCCAATGGCTTGGCTGCTTCATAGGCAATGTAGTACAGCGGTTTATTCGCGGCTTGGGCATATACTGGTGGGGTATCACCAGTGACACCAATATCCAGAGAACCTACAGCAAGGGCTTCTAAAATTTGAGGGCCTGCAGGGAATTCATTCCAAGTGATTTTGGCATTTGGGAATTCTTTCTCATACAATTTCTGTTGTTTGGCGATTGCAAAATTAATAGAACTTTTTTGAAAGCCGATACGTAATTCTTTTACCGTTGGATCGATTGCCCACACAGAGGCTGAACCCAGCATTGCGCTACAGATCAACATAGTGGTCATGGCATGAGTCGTTGCATTGAACCATGATGATGTGTTTTGTTGCGCGATTTGCTGGGTCATATTGATGTCCTCTTTAGCGGAGCTGTTGGCGAAATTAGTTTGCTAAAACAGCTGCTTGAATATTGATTTTATTGGGAATAAGTTTTTGTTGATAAAAAGCATCTGCGACATCTTGCTGCTTCTTGACCACATCGTTAGAAATTGGAGTGACACCAAAACCCATACGAGAAATTGAGGTATTCAAAATATCAAGCGGTAAGCCTGTCGGTTTTTCTAAGAGTTTTGCCGCATCAGTTTGATGTTGAGACACCCACTGCGTTGTTGTATTCAGTTCATTGACCACAATTTTTAAAACATCGGGATGTTGTTCAGCGAACTTACGATCAGCCAAATAGAATTGATGGTTATTCACCAAGTTTTGACCTGTCGCAAGGACTTTTGCATTGAGTTGCTTTTCTGCAGCAGCAAAGAACGGATCCCAAATCACCCAAGCATCTACTGCACCTTTTTCAAAAGCGGCACGGGCATCAGCTGGTGGTAGATAGACCACTTGAATATCATCAAGTTTTAAATGATTTGCTTCCAAAACTTTGAGTAAAAGATAATGTACATTTGAACCTTTATTCAAAACTACACGCTTACCTTTTAAATCTTGGACCGATCGAATGGCTGAATCTTTCGGCACAATTAAGGCTTCAGCCAAGGGCGCAGCAGGTTGATTAGCAACATAGACCAGATTTGAGTTTGCAGCTTGGGCGAAAATAGGCGGTGCTTCCCCAGATTCACCAAAGGCGACACTACCAACATTTAAACCTTCTAGAAGTTGTGGCCCAGCAGGGAATTCAACCCATTTAACGTTTACCCCTTTCTCTTTTAAGGCTTTATCTAAGTCACCACGTGCTTTGATGATGGGCAATACCCCATATTTTTGGAAACCGATATTTAAAGTTGTGGTTTCTTGTGGTTTTGAGCATCCACTAAGCATCATGATGGTGGCAAGGCTAACACTAACAAGGGTGATTTTTTTCCAGGAAGGTTGAAATAAGCTCGCCATGAGTCACGATGCTCCTATAAAGTCTAAAAAAGGCATGAGCATCAGCTTAAAAGGCTTTGTATTTTCAAAAAAATAAATTTTTAGTGATTACTAATGAAAAAAATAGATAAACAATAAATTGCTAAGGTTATCTGTAAATGAGAAATATAAAGCTGATATTCTATAAAAATATAATATTATAAGAATTTGAAAATTATGATGTTATTTGTGTTATTCAATCGCCATATATAGATTCCATCCTCAAGAATAAGAAAATACTCTGGTGGATGGAATCTATTGAGATAAGCTTAGAAGCAAATGTGATAATTTGTTTAAAATAATCATTTTGATCAATTTTAAGCAATTGATTTTTTAAAGACCATCGAATTACGTTGATAGTTATATAGCGCTTGGCGAGCCTCAGGTAAATCATCAACATTTGCCATTTCAAAACCATGCTCTAAGAACCAGTGTGCGGTTCGCGTGGTTAAAACAAACAGTTGCTGAATACCCATTTGACGTGCATTTTCTTCTAAAAAATGCAGAATTTGGCTACCACGATTAGATTTACGATAGCTTGGATGTACGGCTACACAGGCAATTTCAGCTGATTTGACTTCATTTTCTGTTGAAGGAATCGGGTAGAGTGCAGCACATGCGAGAATGGTTCCATCTCGCTCAATGACGGCAAATTTCTCGATTTCATTTTCTAAACGTTCGCGTGAACGATACACTAAAATTCCTTCATCTTCCAAAGGGCGTAATAAATTAATCAAGCCACCGACATCACCAATATTTGCCATACGAACTTCTTCATAATGTGCATCAGTGATCATAGTGCCATGCCCATCACGGGTGAAGAGCTCTTTGATCAAGGCACCATCATCGCTGTAGGAAAGTAGATGAACGCGATTTACACCTTTTAGCGATGCTTCTTTTGCATTGTGCAAATGTAAGGCGATTTCAAAATTTGAATCTTGATATTTTTCAATATGTTTATCGAGTTGAAGTGGAGTAATTTCACGTTTCAATTGCGCATACTCATCCATTAAGCCTTGTTGATTTCCTAAAAAAATCAATTTATCAGCTTTGATATGAATGGCTGTTTTTGTCGCCACCTCTTCTGCAAGCAAGTTAAATACTTCACCTGTAGTGGAATATCCTGTGGGTCCCAGTAATACAATATTTTGATTACCTAAATGGCGTTGAATGGCTTCAGTATCAATTGTGCGTACTTCGCCAGTGAGCTGGAAATCGACACCATCACGAATACCATATGGCTTTGCTGTGACAAAATTACCTGAGACCACATCAATGCGTGCGCCAAACATGGGTGAATTAGCAAGCCCCATAGATAGTAGTGCTTCGATTTGTAGACGAATAGAACCCACAGCGCTCATGACACAAGGCAATGATTCACGTGTAGTAACACGACGATTGATATGAATAGGACTTTGAATTTTATTGTGAAGCAAATTGGCAGTAATTTGCGGGCGTGCGCCGTGGACCAAAATCAGTCGTATGCCCAATGAATGGAGCAGGGCAATATCATGAATAATATGCTGAAAATTTTCGTGTTCAACAGCTTCACCACCAAACATCAATACAAAGGTTTTACCACGATGAGCATTGATATAGGGTGCAGAGTGACGAAACCAATGCACGTATTCTTGTGTTGTGCTTTGTATTGTTTCTAAACTGTCGGTTTGCATGCCTATCTCAGTATTGATGATTGCTATACCGCGATTCTAAACAAAAATAGCGTAAGAATAATAGAGTCTGCTAACAATTCGTCTATGTTTGCGACTATGCGACTTTTTAGGTGAAACAACGCACGAAATACGAAATATAGTTATTCTAAATGATGAGAAACATCTTTTGCAATGTAACGTCGTCACGGCAAAAAACGCTAGTCCCCATTGCTGTGCCTTGCGCGCTGCAAACAAAGCAATGCTTTGTTCTTGCTCAGGTTGTAGCTAAAATGATCTCAAGTTTCATGTTTTATGACGTTTATGTCTCATGCTCGATTATATTCGACTACACAAGCCATTTATGAAATGTCAACAGACGCTATTGAATAAAAAAAGCACTCGAACGTGGGAGGACGAGTGCGAAAGGGTATATTAATTTTACGATTCACTTTGGAATATTGAGTTAAAAGCCAGATATTTTAACGATTGCTGTTCATCGAAATTACACATTCTAATCTTTCATTTTGAACAATTTACTGATGATATTTGGCTTTTCTATTTCACTCAATAATTAATGCCTTCACATTAAATCTAATCGTAAAATATAGAGAAACTATGGAGATATAAATGAAAGTATGTGTTTTATTTATTTGTTGAATCAATTAGGTTTTAAGCAGATTCTCAAAATATGAAAAAACCCAAGCTAACTTGGGTTTGAAACTTAAAATATAGCCATTAATCAATCACGCGAATAATACGATTATTTCGCTCATTTACGAGGACATAGTCACCATTCACTTTGTACCATTGCTGATATCTTCCAGGTTTAGGTAACTGGCGGTAGTTTTTATAATTGACATGATAGCGCGAAGAATTGAATTGAGTCGGGAAGTACTGCCCTGAGCGCCAGCGTTGATTCGAATTTACGCGGTTGTCATAATGATTGTTTTTATTCCAACGATTGTCATATTTATGATCCCAATGGTTTTGTTGATAGCGCTGGTTATCATTTCGATGATAATCATGGGGTGCAGCGATCGCCGATGTTGCAATAAAAGCACTCATTGATAAAGCTAGTGTGGTTAAGATATTTTTCATTTGATACACCTGAATTGAACTTTTGTCCTTTGATGTAATCAAATTACTCAATCATTTGAGATAAACAGTGAGCATGGTTTAGGTGAATTGTGAAATGTATGAAGACTTGATGAAGAGACATATTGGCATTTTCTTTTCACAATTAAAAAAGCCCAAAAATGAATTTGGGCTGTAAATCTAGCAGTTTAGATATTATCGAATGACACGAATAATATGATGGTTGCGTTCATTGACCAGTACATAACGGCCATCTACTTTATACCAACGTTCGAATTTAGCAGGTTGATGCAGATTTTTGTATGTCCGATAATCATTCACGTAATATCGATTGTCCTGATAACGATCAGGTAAAATTACACCCTCTCGCCATTCAAATTTTTCATGTGATGTAGCAGGACGATGATCACGCCCATGATCCCAGTTGGCCATTACCGAAGTTGTAACTAAGGCACTGAGTGATAGTGTGATTGCGCTTATAACCTTTCTCATTTGATTCGACCTTTTAAGACGGATAGTTTATCCGATCATTCAAACTACAATTTAAGTTAAGATAAAAAATGGAGAAATATCATTCGATTGTCAATTTTATGGATGTTTCTAGAGTTTTTTAAAAACAGAGTGTAAAAACTGAAATTTAGGCAAAAAAAAGCTCAAACAAAAAAAGTGTTTGAGCCTATGAAAGCAAAATATTTAAAAAACTACATCCCTCGGATATTCACAATATTATTATTATCTGAATCGACCAAGATATAGTCATTGTTAATCTTATACCACTGTTGATTACGCGAAGGCTTTGGAAGGTTTTCGTCTTTATAATCAACTTTGTAACTATTACCACGATAATGCTGTGGCATTACATAACCCATTTGCCATTTGTGCTGTTGCAAACGTTTTACGCCACGTTCTTCACGTTCACGACGTTGTTCTTGAATGTTGTCATCATCATTACCACGATCACGATGATTGCGTCCACGATCTCCACGTTCGCTTTTGCCACGATCAAAACCATTGTCATCGTCAAAATGAGGACCTGCACTGCTGATCTGAGCCGTCAACAGTGTTGATAAAGAGATGGCGATGATCGCTAAAATCTTTTTCATAATCGTCCTCGCTTATTCAATATGTTTATTTTGACCTCACTAATGTACTGCTAAATTGCAGAGAAACTGTGAAGAAAGTTCAGTTTTTCATTTAAAATGACAGACATAATAAAAACATATTTATATAAAAGTGAAAAGGATTATTGCAAAGCTTTGGCCTGTAATGCATTGCAGCAAATTTTTTTAAGCGGAATAGGTAACTAAAAAATGTAAATATTTATGAAAATATACTTAGAGAGATGACTCCGCTATAAATTCAGCATGAAAGATTAAGACCACTGCTGATTCATCTCCTTTAAGCAATTGATTGCTTTGATAATATCTTTTGCTTGATGCGCATCATCTAAGGCCTGAATAAAATGATTTGGGAGCTGTAATTGTTCGATAGAGCGAATCATCTCCACTTTATGTTTTAAATCTTTCATAAAAAACGCCTCAAATTGATCTGTTTAACTTGAGTAACACTATAGAAGAATCCTTGTTATTTAAGAAGCTGAATAAAATTATAGTTTTTATTGGGTAAAACGATTTTAATGTAAGTCTTTATAATATTTTTAGTTTGACTCTATGATCAATAGTTTAAATGAGAGGATCTCTTATGATTTTCTCCACACTTTGAAAAGCGTGGAGAAAGAAAGATGGAGCTAATCCTGTGCGTCAATACTTTCACCATTCAACGCAAGGCTATCATCTCCCATGAGGTAGAGATAAGCAGGCATGATGGCTTCAGGTGATGGTAAAACCTTTGGGTCCTCATCAGGATAAGCTTTGGCACGCATAGCGGTACGGGTCCCACCTGGGTTGATACAGTTATAACGAATATTTGGATAAGTATTTTCTTTGGCAAATATTTTACTGACCGCTTCAATCGCAATCTTTGAAACCGAGTAAGCACCCCATTGAGCACGTGCTTCACGTCCTACACCAGAGCTAGCGAAAACGACTGATGCATTTTCAGATTTTTCCAGTAAAGGCAGTAATTCTTGGGTGAGCACAAAAGGTGCACGTAAATTCACCGCCATGACATCATCCCAGATCTCTTCTGGATAATGTGCCAACTCAACACGCTCTCCTAAGATTCCAGCATTATGCAAAATACCATCTAAGCGACCAAATTGTTGCTCTAGAGTATCAACAAGCAGTTCATAGTCACGTGAAGAGGCAGTAGAAAGCTGCAAAGGAAGAATGGCAGGTTGGGGGGCACCAAGTGATTCAATTTCATCATAAATGACTTCAAGTTTATTGAGCGTGCGACCATGTAACACGACTGTTGCGCCGTGTAAGGCATAGCTGAGCGCAGCAGCACGTCCAATACCGTCTCCCGCACCCGTAATGAGGATAATTTTATCCTTCAATAAATCTGGGCGAGGTTGATATTCTGAATACTTCATGGGAGACCTCCTATAATTGTTATGATGTAATTTAGGCTTTTGACGCAATGTCCTGACCATATAAAACAATGTTTCTCATCATTTAGAATGATTAAATTTTTTACGTCTTAGCTTACACTGTTGGAAATGCACTGCTCATTATAAATAAGTGAACTGCCAACCAGCCTATGTTCTATATAAAAACATTGAAACATCATATTCAAGATGTTTCAGTGTTACTTATCATGTTGTTAGGTAAATTGTATGATTTTTTGGGCTTTAAATATCTACAAGTTTTCGAATAACTTGATGTAATTCATTAACATTCCCTACGATACAGTCGGCTTGCCAAGCATTTAAATCATCTTTGTACTGTAATGGTAAATAACCATAAGCTGCGAGAATTGTATACATTTGTGCATTACGTCCTGCATCAATATCTCGCGGATGATCACCCACATAGATACATTGTTCAGGTGCAATATCAATTTGCTTTGCTGCTAGATACATTGGCTCTGGATCTGGTTTGGTCTGAGTGACATCTTCAGGGCACACCAGAACAGCGCAACGTTGTGTGAGGTTCAATGCGTTCAATAATGATTCACTTAACCAACGTGGTTTATTGGTCACAATACCCCATGGGATTTGCTGGCTTTCTAACTCTGCCAGAAGAGGATACATACCAGCAAACAGATCTGTGTCTACAGCAATGTCATCACCATACAGATCTAAAAAGCGTTGACGATGTGCTAAAAAAATCGGATCATCCACTTCAAGCTCTGGATAAACCAGTTTTACCATTGCGCGTGCACCCTCAGAAACCTGAGTACGGATCAAATCTGCATCAACCACTGCACGTCCTTCTTCTCGACACATATTTTGAATAATACGGATAAAGTCTGCAGCCGTATCAATCAGTGTCCCATCTAAATCAAAAAGAACAGCTTGCATCAAACACCTTCATTCACAGTATAAACCATGTAATTCACATCAACATTGGGCGCAAGCCAGTAATGTTTTGTGAGTGGGTTGTAGTGTAAGCCGGTCATATCTTTAAGTTTTAAACCTGAGTTACGAATGTCATCAGCAAGTTCAGACGGTTTAATAAATTTATGATAATCGTGGGTGCCTTTTTTCAATAAACGTAATACATATTCCGCACCAATAATTGCGAATAAATAAGACTTTGGATTACGATTAATTGTTGAAAAAAACACATGACCATTTGGTTTAACTAGCTTTTGACAAGCTTGGATGATAGAAGCTGGGTCAGGAACGTGTTCCAACATTTCCATACATGTAACAATATCGTATTGCCCTGCTTGTTCTTCTGCGAGTTGCTCCACAGGGACTTGGCGATATTCAATATTTTGAACATTTTCCTGTTCAGCATGTAAGCGAGCGACATTCAATGGTGCTACACCCATGTCAATACCTAAAACATTGGCGCCACGACGTGCCATACTTTCAGCCAAAATCCCACCACCACATCCTACATCAAGAATCTTTTTACCTGTAAGACCGTTGGCATGTTCATCAATCCAGTTTAAACGCAGTGGATTGATTTGATGTAAAGGTCTGAACTCAGAGTGTTGATCCCACCATAAAGCAGCAAGCGCTTCAAATTTAGCAATTTCCTGTGGATCAACATTAAGTTGCGACATGCCGGGCACCTCTAAGTAAATTGTTTTAATCAAAAATTAAGTTCAGTTATGCTAGTGTTTGTTAACACTTCGTCTATTTATGAAATATCAACAGACCCTAGTGTAACCATAAATCCAAAAAAAGCGATGAATCGTGTAAAAAACTTCACAGAAGGAAAACGATTTTCCCATATTTGTTTTATAGTGAATGCATAAGCTATACGAGATGACGACGAGGACAATAAAGTCAATGAAAAAATTTATTTTAGGTGGCATGACTGCCATGGTAATGGCATTTTCTGCAAACGCCATGGCTGCTGATTTTGTTGCAGGTAAAGATTATACCGTGGTGCAAAATCCAGGAAAAGTTTCTGTTCGTGGTAAAATTGAAGTGCGTGAGTTTTTTTGGTATGGATGCCCTCACTGCTTTACATTAGAACCGCATATGCAAGCGTGGTTAAAGAAAATCCCTAAAGATGTCAACTTTATTCGTACCCCAGCAGCGATGAATCCATTATGGGAGCAAGGTGCTCGAGCATATTATGTGAGTGAGGCATTGGGTGTACGTAAGCGTACGCATTTACCTTTATTCCATACCAATCATGCAGGTAATCAGCAAGTTCTACAAAAAGATGCTTTTGCTAAATTCTTCACTCAGTACGGTGTGCCTGAGGCGAAATTTAACAGCATGTATAGCTCTTTTGCGATTACTGCAAAAATTGCTGAATCAAATCAATTGGCACAACAGTATCAGCTTTCAGGTGTTCCTGCAGTTGTGGTAAATGGTAAATATGTGGTTCAAGGTGAAGACGGTAAAGTGACGCAAGTCCTTGACTATCTCATCAATAAAGAACGTAAAGCCAAATAAGCTTTTATGTTTTTAAAACCCGCAATTGCGGGTTTTTTATTGCGGGTGATATAGAGGCGAGTTTGGGAGATAAATTAAGCTCTATCTTGGTCCCAATTTTCGATGCCTTTAAAAATTAAGCGGATTTGCGTCACCGATTGTTTTTTAAGGACCATTTTTTGCAACTCAAGTTCTATGCCAGAGTATTGTCGAGATAAGTTGATCCATGACATTGCCCAAGTAAAAGATAAATTAATCAAAATATTGGTGATCACTTTTAAATCATTTTCATCATGAAAATTTGCTATAACTTCAAACTTTTTTAACGCGTTGGCAAGATCATCATTCAGGAAGTCAATTTCACGGGAAATGGCTTTACGCACCACTTCCGAACCGCCCCAACGTTCCGCAATCATAAAAATCCATTGTTGCGAGCTGCTGTCTACCGCCTCAAAAAACAGCACCATGCTGGTTTTGGTTTTTGCTTCAGGATGTGCTAGGCCTTTTCCCAACTGGTGTAAGACATTCTTTAAATAAAGCGCAACTTGATCTACCAGTTCTTTCCCCAATTCATCCATATCTTGGAAATGGCGATAAAACGCTGTTGGGACCAAACCGACTTCACGGGCAACTTCTCGCAAACTGATACTCGAAAATGAACGACCTGAAGTGCTTAAGGTTAAAGCAGCATCAAGTAAAGCCTGACGGCTTTGCTGTTTTCGTTCATCGCGTATCGACATTCTGGTATCCAAAGATTTTTGTTGTGATGAGTCTATCAAAAATAAAAACAAATTAAACGACGAATGTCAGTGTACAGGTGTTGACTGAATTTAAAAAATGATTATAGTGTACATATGTTCACTAAAAGAACGTTTGTTCACTCAATAAATAGCAAGCACAAAGAGGAACGTCACATGAGTAGCTATATGCAGTATCAGCCAGAATGGGTTCGTGAGGATTTTGTCGATTTTATCGCTGAAAAAATCAATCCTGTTTGGGCTTGGAAAAAGGTAAAAGCCACGATTATTAAAACTCGTGCATTAAGCCCTGATTTTTATCAAATTCAATTACGTCCAAATCGTAATTTTAAGCATCAACAGTTTAAAGCGGGACAATCTGTTCTTGTAACTGTTGAAATTGCGGGTGTACGTCAACAACGTAGTTATTCTGTGGTTAAATTTTTGAATAATGGCGATATGATCATTGCTGTAAAACAACAGGGTAAAGTCTCCAATGCGCTGAGCCAAATGGCTTTTGGTAGCATTGTTGAACTGTCACAAGCTCAGGGTGATTTTGTTTTAGCTCCCGATGCATCGCCATTGTTATTGATTGCGTCAGGCAGTGGAATTACCGCAATCCATTCATTATTGCTTGAAGCACTCAAAGATTCAAATCGTCCAATTGATTTAATTTATTTTAGTCGTGATGAGGCTTTTCATGCAGATCTAGAACAGCTTTATCAGCAACATTCATTGTTGAATTATCACTATATTCATACCGCGCAACAAAAACAGCATTTAACTATCGAGTTATTGGAAAGTTTGGTTCCTGATTTCCAACAGCGTCAAAGCTATGCGTGTGGTGCTCGTGCAATGATGCAAAGCATCAATCAAATTTTTCAAGATTTGAATATTGCAGATCGTTTGAAACAAGAATTTTTCCAGATCGCTGTAGATGAAACTTTAGAAGAACAACCCGTGGTGTTTTTGCGTTCACAACAAGAATTTGCTGCGAAATCAAATCTTCTTGAAAGCGCTGAACAAGCGGGATTAAAGCCAACTCATGGTTGCCGTATGGGGATCTGCAATACTTGTACATGTACTAAAGTGAGTGGTTCGACCAAAAATATGCTGACAGGAGAAATTGACCATGCTTCAAATACACAGATCAAATTGTGTATCAGCCAAGCAATAAGTCCTGTGGTTATTAATCTGTAAATTAAAACAATCATTTAAATAAATTTAAACAACTTCTCGGTCTGTTGAACCTAGGCGTAGGAAGTTGTACCTAAATTCAGCTAAGGCTTCTAGAAATGAAGCGCTGAGGAGCAAGACAATGAATATGTCAGTTACTTTTCCAAACAGTAAATCGAAACATTTAAACCCAGAGCAAACCGCAGAGTTTGGTCGCCGTGTTGATGAAATCCGCCGTGAAATCATGGACAGTTTAGGTGAACAAGATGCCAAGTATATTTATAAAATCCGTAATTTTGTCCGTTATAGTGAAATTGCTTCACGTGGTATGTTGATGTTTGGCGGATGGATTCCACCTGTTTGGGTGGTGGGCACAGGATTGTTGGGCATTTCCAAAATCGTGGAAAATATGGAGTTGGGTCATAATGTTATGCATGGTCAATTCGATTGGTTAAATGACCCAAGTTTGAATGGTGCAAATTACGACTGGGATACCATGGCAACAGGTGATGATTGGAAATACACACATAATTATGTGCATCATACCTATACCAATATTGTGGGTAAAGACCATGATGTGGGTTATGGTTTACTCCGTGTTAGTGAATCACAGAAATGGGAACCGCGTTTTTTGTTTAATATTCCTTTAGCGATTCAATTGATGGTGTTTTTTGAATGGTATGTTGGCTTACAAAATTTACATTTGGAAGATGCGCTGATTTATAAAACAAAAACTTGGAAGCAGGTTTGGGCAGATGCTGCAAAATTTCGTAAAAAAGCCCGTCGTCAAATTCTAAAAGATTATGTATTTTTTCCTGTGATTGCAGGACCCAATGCTTTACCTGTTTTAGCTGGGAATGCCATTGCTAATGTGATTCGCAGTTTGTGGTCTTCAGCGGTGATTTTTAATGGTCACTTCACTGAAGATGCAGAGACTTTTGAAGCAGATAATGTGGAAAATGAAACCCGTGCTGAATGGTATTTACGTCAGATTCGTGGTTCTAGTAATTTTACTGGAACAGACTGGTTGCATATTTTAAGTGGGAATTTAAGTCATCAGATTGAACATCATTTGTTCCCTGATATGCCTGCCAATCGTTATTCAGAAGCTGCTCCAAAAATTAGAGCTTTATGTGCGGAATATGGCATCAACTATAATGAAGCAGATTTCATGAAACAGTTTGGCAGTGTATGGGTTCGTTTAGCCAAATGCTCTTTGCCAAATAGTTTAACAACCACCATTACTCAGTCTTTACAAAAGTTGAAGGGTATTTTTGCTTAAACAAAGTTTTTGCGATGTGTAAGCATTGGTGTTGCTGAGGTACTTATTTTGCTTCATTCAACTTGTGCAATAGCTGTTTAAAATAGATCATCAATTGTTGTTAGAAGAACCTTATTGAGTTAGATAAGGTTCTTCTATTGCTTTTAAAGTGATGTTTAAATTCAGTGATTTTTAATTTTTTGTATAAGCTGTGCTATGTTGATTTTAGAATCTTTTGAAAGTACTTAATCAATATATGCACTTCATTTCAGCCATCCCTTTAAGCGAACATCCGATTAGCGGATGCGTTCATGATGCAAATGGTCACTCAAAATCATTTCCTATTCTTGCAATTGACAATATTCCGCTAAATATATGGATACACGGAAATACTAATATCATTGAACGTGCAGATAATTTAGTCCCAGCACAAGGATGGCTATATGATTATGAAGATAATAAAGCCTTAAGTAATGCTTGGAAGCTTCTTAAACCTGAATTTTCTGAATATGGTGCTGTCTCAACGGTTGTTCCTCTTTTAGTTTGTCCCGATGATTTAGATCTTGGATGTAGTGTCATCATGGTAGAGCAAGTCGTTACTCAAACTGAAGTCAAGTGGATTCGGTTTGGACTAGCATGGGGATATATACATGATGTTATAACATCTGTTATTTGGGAAAACCCTTGTTCCGTCCCCACTCTGACATTCAGTTTTACTGAGTTTGAACAAGCGTATAATCACCTAAAAGACTTAGATAAAACTTGGAATCAAGATAGTCTTTAATATATGCATTTATACAGCCTTTAAGTATCAACAAGTTGTTGTCGCTTACGCTGATAAGCATCATTTAAATTTTTGGCTAAATTTCGAAAATTTTAAAACGTGGTTTGTATATCTATCTTTTTGTATAGACGTTTATTTAAGTCACCACATATAGATTTAGCGAGCAATTTCAAAAACCACCATCTTGTAACAAAACCATCTCTCTTGGATCTGTTATAATAAGTCGCAATATTTTTTGAATCCCATAAGGACAAGCTATGCGTATCGACCAACGTGCATTAGATCAATTACGTGAAGTTAAAATTACCCGTAACTACACCCGTTATGCGGAAGGTTCAGTATTGGTTGAATTTGGTCATACAAAAGTGCTGTGTACTGCAAGTATTGACAATTCAGTGCCACGTTTCTTAAAGGGTCAGGGCCAAGGTTGGGTGACTGCGGAATACGGTATGTTGCCACGTTCTACCCATACACGTAGCGACCGTGAAGCTGCTCGCGGTAAGCAATCTGGTCGTACTCAAGAAATTCAACGTTTGATTGGTCGTAGCTTACGTGCAATGGTGGATTTGAAAAAATTGGGTGAAAACACCATTACCATCGACTGCGATGTGATTCAGGCAGATGGTGGTACACGTACTGCTGCAATTACGGGTGCTGCGGTTGCATTAATTGATGCTATGAATGTACTTCTTGAGAAAAAGAAAATTAAGCATGATCCATTAAAAGGGCTTGTTGCTGCGATTTCTGTCGGCATGTATCAAGATGAAGTATTGCTTGATCTTTGCTATGAAGAAGATTCTAACTGTCAAACAGACTTGAATGTGGTGATGACTCAAGCAGGTGAGTTTATTGAAATTCAAGGGACTGCAGAAGAAAAACCATTTACCCGCGCTCAGTCCAATGCAATGCTTGAAATGGCTGAAAAAGGTATTCAGGAATTGGTAAAAAAACAACAAGAAGCGCTTGGTTGGTAATTCTAAAATATTGATATATTTTTATAAACAAAACGCATCTTCGGATGCGTTTTTTATTGCATAAAATTGTTTTAACCTAAGTCGCTTATTTATAAATTAAAACAAATATTTGATATTCATCATTTTTTAAAAAATATTCATCAAACTGCCATAAAAACTTCACTCTAGCGTCATAGCAGTTGTATTGACTATCCCTACCTTTATTTCATGGATAGGACAATGCGAAATTTTTTGCTGATTTTAGTGACCAGTCTGAGTGTCTTACTCAGTGCTTGTAATGATGATAATGAAAGCTCAACGACGAATCCACAGCCACCCGCTGCGTGTAAAGTACATTGCGCACCATAATAAAAAATAAGGAAATAGAGATGAACCGTCGTGATTTTTTAGTCAATTCAACAAAAACAATATTTGGTACAGCCGCTTTAGCCAGCTTTCCAGCCAGCATCCAAAAAGCTTTAGCCATTGACGCCAAAGTCGAAACAGGCACGATTAAAGATGTAAAACATGTCATCATTTTGACGCAAGAAAATCGCTCGTTTGATAATTATTTTGGAACATTAAAGGGTGTTCGTGGGTTTGGTGATCGTTTTACCATTCCGCTATCCGATAACCGTAAGATTTGGGAACAATACGATAAAGATAAGAATAAAATCTTTCCCTATCATTTAGACAGCACGCGTGGCAATGCACAACGTGTTAGCGGTACGCCACACTCATGGACAGATGGGCAATTTGCTTGGAACCATGGCCGTATGGGCAATTGGGTACAATATAAACAACCCCAATCTATGGGATATTACAAACAAAAAGAAGTTGAATTTCAGTTCTCACTTGCCAACGCCTTTACCCTGTGTGATGCATATCATTGTGCAATGCATACTGGAACCAATTCGAATCGTATGTTCTTATGGACAGGTTCAAATGGTCCTAAAGCTGCGGGTGTTGCCAGTGTCGTCAATGACTTAGACAGTATTGGTGCATCAAGCACAGGCTATGATTGGACAACCTATCCTGAGCGCCTACAACAAGCGGGTGTGACGTGGAAAGTTTATCAAAATATGCCAGATAACTTTACCGACAATCCTTTGGCTGGTTTTAAACAATATCGCCGTGCCAATGAATTATCAGGTAAACCTGTAAACAATGACAGCACGTGTCCTGCTTATGATCCTGCCATTGATGCAATACAACCGTTGTATAAAGGGATTGCCAATACGATGCCTGATGGCGGATTTCTCGCTTCATTTAAAGATGATATTGCCAAAGGTCAATTACCTCAAGTCAGCTGGATGGTTGCACCTGCAGCCTATAGTGAGCATCCAGGACCATCAAGCCCTGTACAAGGTGCTTGGTACATTCAGGAAGTTTTAAATGCTTTAACGGAAAACCCTGCGATTTGGAGTCAAACGGTTTTATTGGTCAACTTTGATGAAAATGATGGCTTTTTTGACCACGTTCCTTCACCAAGTGCACCTTCAAAAGACGCTTCAGGTGTGATGCAAGGTAAAACCACCTTGAGTGATGAACAAATCTCATATGAATACGCTACGCATCCTAAAGCTTCAGCAGGGCAACCTAACTTTACTGATCCTAAAGTCAGCAATGGTGTGGGAGTCTATGGTCCAGGAATACGCGTACCCATGTATGTGATTTCTCCGTGGAGCCGTGGTGGTTGGGTAAATTCACAGGTTTTTGATCATTCGTCTGTTATTCGTTTCTTAGAGCAACGTTTTGGCGTGCAAGAACCGAATATTAGTCCATATCGCCGTGCTGTATGTGGTGATTTAACAACAGCTTTTGACTTTAAAAATCCAAATACCACCGCTATTTCGGACTTGATGGGTAAAAAAACCAAGAATGATGCAGATGCGATTCGTAATGCGCAAGCGCTATTGCCGCCGGTTTCCCGTCCTTTAAGTCAGGTCTATCCTGTTCAAGAGTTAGGAACACGATTGTCTCGGGCATTACCTTATATTTTACATAGTAGTGCGAAAGTTGATGTGGCAACAAAAACGGTGAAGTTAATGTTCTCCAATACAGGAACACATGCCGCAGTTTTCCATGTTTACGACAAATTGAATTTAGACGCAATTCCTCGTCGTTATATGGTTGAAGCAGGCAAACAATTGGACGATGTATGGAACACTTCAAATGGACTATACGATTTATGGGTGTTGGGTCCAAATGGCTTCCATCGTGGCTTTGCAGGAGATTTAGTCAAGTCTGCACAAATAGATGCATTGCCAGAAGTGCGTGTATGTGTTGAAGAGTGTGATCCTAAACTCTATTTAAAAGTTCGTAATGACGCTGCGAAAACAGCAAAATTGACGGTGAAAGCCAATGCTTATCTACCCAATAAGACATGGAATATCGAAACTGCTTCTACAGAAAAGGAGTTGAATTGGAATATGTCTGATTTCGGTGGTTGGTATGATTTTACTGTGACAATAGACGGTGATAGCACCTTTAAACGCCGTTTTGCTGGGCGTATTGAAACGGGTAAAGACTCATTTTCTGACCCTTATATGGGATTCATAGAATCTTAATTTTAAATAGCTAAATTTTTATGATTTAAATAAGGTGCGCTTTGCACCTTATTTTTGAGTTGATAAATGCTCACATAATTTGCGCAAACTTACATGATTAAGATTCCAATCATCTATTTATCTCAATAGATACATAAATCAGCTGAAATCCCTTGTTTCGTATACAGACTCTACAAATCTTTTCATCAGCCGATATTTAGAATATTTAAAATTTTAGCAAATGGCAGGTTTATGAAAATACTCATTGTTCTATTCGCGGTGATTACCTTTGTATTGATGGCTGGAGATCCACGCCGTGAAGATTTCGAAAGCAAAGAATTTGACGCAAAAAATAATGAACCGCAACAACAGGCTGAACGACAGCATGATCAAGAAGACTCTGGAGAACCTTCTTAATCATTTGGACAGGACTAGCTTTCAGCTTTTGATTTTAACGTCTGATAAGTGAAATTCTTACCATTTAACACATCCATATTCATGTCTTTATACTGTTGTAGAATCTCAGCTTGGTTAAATTCACAAGATTTTTGTGTTTGCGTACCTGTCTGATGAACGGTTGTATAACAAGCGCTCACCTTATTTACAAAAGCATAGTAAGGTGAAAGAGGAATATGTGCAGCTTCTAATACTTTGGGTGCTAAGAAATGTGCTGCCACAAAAGGCCCTTTAAATTGCTTTTGATCAATCGGGAAATTTGCCCAAACTGCAAGTGGTGTTTCAAAGAAGCGCACATCTTTTTTCTCAGCTTTTTCTTGCTCTGATTTAAAGAAGCCATACTCATCGTAAACGCTTTGTAAGTTGGGTAAATGGTCACCAAAGAAAATCACAATTGTTGGGCGATCAAGCTGTTTGACATGCTCAATCAGGGTTTTAAATTTATCATCAGCACGTTGCATACCCGTTAAATAAGTGTTCAGTGCACGTTTACTGTTTTCACTCACACCATCTTTAGTGATTTTAAAATGGTCTTTACCAAAGCGATCATCACTATACATTGGATGATTTTCAACACTGATGGCATAGATAAATTGAGGTTTGTCGGTATTATTAAGCTGATTTTCAATGCTGTTATAAATCAAATCATCAGTAGCCCAACCCGCAGCATTGATATATTTGGCGCGATCAGCCATGTTGATCATATTTTCAATTGAAGTAAAACGGTTAAAACCTAGATTTTGATAAACTGCGCTACGGTTATAAAAATATTTGCCGTTGTTATGCATTGCAGTTGTTTCATAACCCAATGTATTTAAGTACATTGGTAATGAATAGGTTGGGCGTTTTAATTTTGATACATAAGCCAATTCATTATGATTTAAATAGGTATTTAGGCTGGTTAAAACTTCAAACTCAACGTTAGCAGTTCCTCCTCCAAAGCTTGGAGACAATAAGCTAGAAACCTGATTTTTAGTAATTGTTGGGGTGATGTTACGTGGAATGCTTCTATCTAATTTTGTGGCATCCCAATGCGACTCGCTCATCACAAAAACGATATTTGGCAATAACTTTTGTTGTGACTGATCATCTGATGCTAGATTCGCTATAGGTTCTTCATCATGCTCAACCGTCACTGGTTGATAAAAAGCAGCAACTTTTTCTTCAGGAACAACTTGTGTTTGGAAAATTTTATTGTTTAAGCCATCTACGGTTTTGGAAAAAAAGAAGGTCGAAAAACCTAAGTATTTAATGGTTAAATGATCACCGATCCAGTCACCACGGGTATTGGGTAAATATTTTGCATATTGGCAAATTGAATTTTTTGCTGCATTGGCACACGCTTCACTAAAATTATTTTTAAAGTTCGCAGTGATAAAGAAGCCAAGGATAGCAAAAGATAAAATGCTATTTGTCAGGAGGAGCGGCTTTGTCCCTAATTTCTCTTTTTTATAGAGAAATACAAATAGTCCAATAAACACAGCAATTGCTGCAAAGACCGCAATTTTGAGCATGATTGGAGAGGCGATAAAGGTTTCTTTAAATAATAAAAAATCACTAGGAACCAAACTCGCAGAAAGATATTGCTCTTTCTTGATATTGATAAAGCTCAGCAAAAAAATAATAAATTGACTGAGTAAAATGGTCGCAAAGGTTTTTCTTAAAATTAAATAAAATAAACTAATAAAGGCGTAGTTTAAGAGAATTGAAAAGCCATATTTATACAGACGTGGTTTTAGATAGATGTCACGTAATTGAAAGAAACGCGTGATATCTTCTTGGTATAAGAAAAAAGCAAATACAGATAAAAAAGCGACAAGTAAAAACAAAACTTGTTGTTTCAAAGTCTTCATTGGCCTAATTACAGGAATGTATTGGAAGCCAAAGATTATAGGCTTATTCAGACGGCTTTTCTATGTAAAAACTGGTTGTTTTGTAAGCAAAATTAAAACTAATCAATAAAAAATAGCAAACTAAAGCATCAAAGTTGCCCAAAGAATGTAGATATCCTTTGGGCAATTTTTTTACTGGCTTACACGTTGTATCGCTTCATCATAAGTCGCGCTTGGTTTGTATTGATTTGCCAATTGGTAATGTTGCTTAGCTTGGGCATAATCTTGATTATTTTCATAGATTTTACCCATATTATAGTGAGAATAAGCTTTGGTATTGTTATTGGCTGCCAAAGCAATGGCTTTTTGATTTGCCCATAAAGCTTCTGAGGAACGATTGAGCTTTTGATAAGCAACGGCAAGATTACTATAGGTCTGGCCAACATTTGGATTGTAGTCGATAGACTGTTGATAGAGCATGGCAGCTTGTTCAATCTGGTTGTTTTGATAGGCTTTATCTGCACTTAAATTAAGTGTCTTGGCTCTTTTTTGCGCATCGGCTGAGACAGGAACAATATTTACCCGAGTGGTTTGATTTTGATAATTTGATACTGTTGAACCCACTTGGCTTGCGTTAACCGTGGTTCCTGAAATACGATTGATGTCTTGAATTTCACCTTCAGGGCTAATGCGAAATACAGTCCATAAATTCCCGGTTTGACCAGTTGGAATATAATAAGAACGAATCAGTGATTCACCCGCATACACCATGACTTTGGCTTGGCTATTGGATAAATTGGTCGTAGTTGGTTGAGTGCGATCAGAAAAGTCATGTACTGAATACACATAATATTGACCTTCTAAACGTTTATCAATCGTGACGGTTTCAGGACCATAAGAGTCGGTGTCATCCACATCCAGATTTGCAGCCAAACCTTGTTTACTGTCCCAATATACATGCTGATTTTTATAACTTAAGTGTGAATCGAGATCTAAAGGGTTTTGCCCCCAATTCAGTACAATTCGCATACTGTTGAGATCTTTGAGTACCGGACTTAAGGCGTAGGTCATGCCATCACATGGGCATTTTGCAACCAGTGTTGAATAACCTGATTTTTTGATAATCAGTAAATCATCTGAATTGTTTGTAGTATTACTATTGACTGAAGCTCGGCCACTTGTATTGGTAGAGCTTGATGCAGAGCGTTCACCATTTTTTTGCAAAATTACTTCAGCATTAGCAATATTTTGATCTTTGACTGTTGCACTTAACACATGCACATTGATTGTGTCTGCATGGCTCAGGATCGGAATAGATAATGTGAATAGTGATGAATATAAAATATGTTTTTTCATTGTTTATCTCTTTTGTTGGTACACGTAATTTGATTGTTATTTAGAAGGTCTTTTGCATAAAATTAGCTGATTATTTATTGACTCATCGTTATATTTTGTAATAAAAAAAGCAGTATATTGATACTGCTTTATGACCGAATATGATTGAGTGATTAGGCATTAAAACGCATAGATAAATCAATCGCTTTAACATCTTTAGTCAATACACCCATCGAAATATAGTCAACACCTGTTTGTGCAACTTCACTTAAATTCTCAAGGGTTATATTTCCAGAAGCTTCTAATTTACAGCGCCCTGCAACATGTTTAACCGCATCAATCATTTGTTGTTGGCTAAAATTATCTAGCATGACGATATCGGCTTTGGCTTCAAGTGCTTGATTCAGTTCATCCCATGTTTCAACTTCGACTTCAACAGGCTTACCTGGTGCGATTTGATGCGCTTTGGCAATTGCTTGAGCAATACCACCGGCAGCCATGATGTGATTCTCTTTAATTAAGAACGCATCAAATAAACCAAGGCGGTGGTTTTGACCGCCACCTACAGCAACTGCATACTTTTGTGCAATCCGTAAACCCGGCAAAGTTTTGCGTGTATCTAATAATTTGGTTGCTGTACCTTCTAGATATTTTACATATTCAGCCGTTTTGGTTGCGACTGCAGACAGGGTTTGCACAAAGTTTAATGCAGGACGCTCAACAGTCAGCAAACTACGCGCAGAACCTGCCAATTTATAAATGGTTTCATTGGCTTTGACCCAGTCACCATCATTTTTAAGCCAAGTAATTTGTACGTTTGGATCATACGCTTTGATTAGTGCATCGACCCAAGGTTGTCCTGCCAAGACCATATCTTCACGCGAAATGATCGTAGCCGTCGCTTGCTCATCTTCTGGTGTGAGTAGGGCAGTAATATCAGCATCACCAATATCTTCTTGGAGTGCTTGTTGAATATTAATTTGAATAGATTGTTCAAGCAAAGATTCAGGTATGCTCATGGATATCCCTATTTTAGTCACCCTTAAAAACTGAGCGATATATTAGCACTGTCATTGCAAGTTTGAAGAAGTTTTTATTTTATATAGATTAGGATCTGTTAACATTTCATAAATAGTTTGCGTTGTAGGTTCAAATTAAGCACGAGACGTATACATCGTAAAATATGAATGAGAATAGTGAGACTATTTTTAAGTTTCATAACGGAAACTGAGATGATTTTAGTCATAACTTGAACAAGAACAAAGCATTACTTTATTCGCAGTGAAAGTCGAAGCTGAGGACTAGAGTCTTTTTTTGCCACTACATGTTACCTTGCGAAACGATGTTTCTCATCATTTAGAATCACTAAATTTCGTATTTCGTGCCTTGTATCGCCTAAAAAATACTCGTCGTCGCAAACATAGACGAATTGTCAACAGACCCGAGAGTACACTAAAATATTGAAAATCAGCTTTATTGAAAATAGAAAAATCCTGTAGGAATAAGATATGCAATCTGCACCGCAGTTTCAGGTCGTAAATGGTCAATTGATTGGCGCAAGACAAGTCCCATCACCCAACTATAATCAACGTCCTGAAAATACAGAGATTCAGCTGATTGTGATTCACAATATTAGTTTGCCCCCTTCACAGTTCGGTGGAGGTTATATTGAACAGTTTTTTCAAAATCAACTGGATTGGTCAGTACATCCTTATTTCCAAACCATCGAGGGTATGCAGGTTTCTGCACATTTATTGATTCTACGAACTGGTGAAATTATCCAGTTTGTTAATTTTAATGATCGGGCTTGGCATGCAGGACGTTCAGCTTATCTGGGTAAAGTTGAGTGTAATGACTATTCAATTGGCATTGAACTTGAAGGAAGTGATGATCGCGATTTTGAAGCGATCCAATATCAACAACTGGTTGATGTGGTTGCCACTTTGCAACACGCTTATCCGAAAACTGATCATCATTTAACAGGGCACTCTGATATTGCTTCAGGACGAAAAACTGATCCTGGACCACATTTTCAATGGCAGCAGTTTAGAGAAAGTTTGAATCAGAAAAAATTAAGATAGAACAAGTGAAGTAAATAAGCGTCTGGTTATGATTTAACAACGCAATTTTAAGAATATTTAATTACAATAGCGACTTTATTTTAACTAGGTGAATACGATGGCGCTGTGGCGATCCACCTTTATTGTCAGTGCAATGACCATGTTGTCACGAGTCTTGGGCTTAGTCAGAGATATGGTTTTGCTCAATGTGTTTGGGGCAGGTAAGGATTTTGACACCTTTGTGGTTGCTTTTCGTATTCCCAATTTTTTCAGGCGTTTATTTGCAGAAGGGGCTTTTTCACAAGCCTTTATTCCTGTACTCACCGAATATAAAACCACAAAACTGCATGCAGAAGTACAGATTCTCATTAGTCGTGTGTTTGGCTGTTTGTTAATGGTGATGTCGTTGTTAACTTTAATCAGTATGATTATTGCGCCTGTGATCTTGTATGTCTATGCACCGGGTTTTCATAATGATCCTGCAAAATTTGATCTGGCTGTAGATATGTTTCGTTTAACGATTCCCTATCTGATGTTTATGTCATTGACTGCATTTGCCAGCAGTATTTTAAATAGTTATGGGTCTTTTGCTTCTCCAGCGTTTTCGCCTGTATTACTCAACGTGGCAATGATTGCTGGTGCTTGGTGGTTAGCCCCGCATATGGCTCAACCGATCATGGCTTTAGGCTGGGCTGTGGTTGCAGCAGGGGTTTTACAACTTGCCATTCAAATCCCTGAATTATGGAATAAAAAATTACTGATTCCACCTAAAGTTGATTTTAAACATGAAGGTGTAGATCGGATTCTAAAACTGATGTTACCCGCTTTGTTTGGTGTATCAGTCACTCAGATTAACTTATTGTTAAATACAATCTGGGCATCATTCATGCAAGATGGCTCGGTGTCATGGTTATATAGTGCTGAACGCATGACCGAGTTGCCACTTGGATTGATTGGTGTTGCCATTGGTACCGTGATTCTTCCGTCTCTTTCTGTGAGTAAAGCAGAACAAGATCAGGCCAAGTTCCGTAGAATGTTAGACTGGGCAGCTCGTGTGATTGTCTTGGTGGGTGTGCCAGCCAGTATTGCTTTGTTCATGTTATCTACGCCAATTATTCAAGCACTTTTCCAGCATGGTGCTTTTGATGCACGTGATACGCAAATGACCGCTATGGCACTGCAATGTATGAGTGGTGGTGTACTGGCATTTATGTTGATTAAAGTTTTTGCACCAGGCTTTTATGCCATTCAGGACACCAAAACCCCTGTACGTGTCGGCTTAATGGCTGTTGCAGCCAATGCGATTTTAAATATTATCTTTATTGGTATTTTTAAATTGATTGATTGGCAAGCTGAGCATATGGCCTTAGCGATTGCTTCTTCAGGTTCAGCTTTGGTCAATGCTGGGATGTTATATTTTTATTTACATAAGAAAAATATTTTCCGTTTTGGCGCGCACTGGAAAAAATTATTCCTTCAATTTGCCATAGCTAATATCGTGATGATTGGTGCGCTATGGTTTGCTTTAAATTGGTATGATGGTACAGCGTCGCAATGGCTTCGAATTCTTGAAGTTATCGGGTTATGTGTGGTGGGTATTGTAGCTTATGGTATTGCTCTGCTCGCAGCAGGTTTTAGACCAAGACATTTAAAACACTAAAATTAAGACCAATCAACAGAATATAAATGAGACAGCTTTTATTTTGAGCATCATTCATGCATAAGTGATGTATCTAGCGCATGGTGACAAGGATGTCACCATCGTGTGGGATAGAATTTAAATTCTATAGTTAACCTGTCAAAAACTCAGACACAAGAACATAATTTCTTTTAATTAATATTTTCAATTAAATCAACTAAATGGAAAAATAAATTATTTAATTATAAAAAATCTTGCAATGCCACACCTTACATTTAACGTTTAAATACCTTTGCGCAGGCGATGTCTCACTTTTCGTAGAGGATGCCAAACCTTGCGCTGCAAACAAAGCAGTGCTTTGTTTTTGCTCATGTTAGGCGAGGGGTACGTCCTGTACCCCCGCCCAACGGCGACATCCATGTCGCCCCACGGTAGGATAATCATCTATGATTCAAAAGTAAAAAAATGAATTGATAACAACAGTTTCTAAAAGTTCATATAAAAACATAAGCTTAGTTTATAATCAGTAACTTGATAGAAATCACTTGTGTGAATAATTAGCTGGTTTGACTATGAATATAAGATACAGTACTGTAAGTTTGACCAAGGAATGAATTTACGTCTATGAAATGCGATAAGATTTTTTATTAGAGCATAAAAAACATCGCAATTGAGCGATGCTTTTTATTTTTAAAACTATTTAGCATTGAAACTAAGGTAAAACTTTTAATAGTTCTACATCAAAAATTAATGTGCTGTTTGGGCCAATCGCATCACCCGCACCAATCTCGCCGTAGGCAAGTTTTGCTGGAATAAAGAAACGATATTTCGCGCCTTCTTTCATCAGTTGTAAACCTTCAGTCCATCCTTGAATTACTTGGCTAACTTGAAATTCAACAGCTTCATTCCGTGCAAAAGAACTGTCGAATACAGTCCCATCCAATAAACGACCTTCATAGTTTACAGAGACTTTAGATTTTGCAGAGGGCGATTTTCCAGTGCCTTGTTGTAAAACACTATACTGCAAACCACTTGGGCGAGTAATCACACCTGCTTTCTTCGCATTTTCTACAAGAAAAGCTTCGCCTTGTTTGGCGTTTACATCTGCAGCTTGCTTAAACTCAAGCATTTGTTTTGCTTCAGTTTGCTGTTTATATTGTGCAAGTGCTTTTGCCATTTCTTCATCAGTTAAGCTTGCTTTCTGACCCGTAGAACCTTCTTTAATCCCTTGGATAAAGGCATTTAAATTAATTTGTTTTAAGGTGTCAGCATTGGTACGGCCCATGACATAACCATAGCTATAACCCAGTTGATCTTGTTGGGAGCTTTTATTGTTAATCGGTGCTGAGAAAGCTGCTGTACTCAGCATGCTAAGACTAAGCACAATAAGTGTTTTTTTCATAATTTAAATCCAAAAAAGGAGAGTAAATCTCTCCTTTTCTTAAATGTTATTTCACTTTAACAAGTTCAACATCAAAAATTAAAGTGCTGTTTGGAGGAATCGTGCCCGGAACACCTTGTTCACCATAAGCCAATTTTGCAGGGATATATAAGGTTGCTTTTCCACCTTCTTTCATCAGTTGTAAACCTTCAGTCCAACCAGGAATCACTTGATTTAAAGGGAACTCAACGGGTTGACCACGATCATACGAACTGTCAAATACTTTGCCGTCTAACAACTGACCTTTGTAATGTACTGTGACTTGTGAAGTAGCAGCAGGCTGTTTACCTGTACCTTCTTTGGTGATTTTATATTGCAATCCTGAGGCTGTTGTTTTAACACCTTCTTTTTTCGCATTTTCAGCTAAGAATGAGTCATTTGATGAAGCTGTTTGTTTGCTTTGTTGTAATTGCTTTTGTTGCATTTCTTTTTGGAAGTCAACATACGCAGCTTGTAATTCTTCATCTGTATAGGCACGTTGTTTTTTAGCATGACCATCACGAATACCACTGATAAATGTATTCACATCGACTTCCGGTGGGGTTTGGCTCGCAACTTCATAACCAAGTGCATAACTAATTTTTTCTACAGGTTTAGCATTTTTTGACATTGAATGACTGTTTACATCAGCAGGATGTTGAGATGCATAATAAACAGGTACAAGTGCAGCACCACCTAAGATTACAGCAATTGCGATGGGTAAGGCTTTACTCATAAAAATTTCCAAATTTTAATCTTTTAAGAGGCTAATTTGATCATTAGCATAATCTGCTCAAGCATATAACTTCTTCATCGTAAACGATATAGTTATCTGATGATGACAACTAAAAATATACAGTTATATTGTTTAAAAACTCGGCACAAAAAAGCCAGATTCAATCTGGCTTTTTTGCTACTCATTCGATATCAATCATCTTTAGAGGCGGTGTAGGCATAAGCATAATTATAGCCATAATTACCTCCAGCGGTTGCTCGAACATCATTGAGAATAATACCATTCACTTTGCTTCCTGCTTGTTCAAAGCGATTGATGGTTAATTCAAGTTCTTTCATCTGAGTTTTTGCATAACGTGCAACAACAAGGTTTACACCAGCAAATTGAGAAATAATGATGCCATCCGTTACTGCCAAGATAGGCGGTGTATCGATAATAATATGATCATATTGCTGAGAAAGCTGTTCCAATAATTCGCTAAGACGATTGGAACCGAGCATTTCAGCAGCATGACTATGATTTTTACCACGTGGCAGAAAATCTAAATTGTTTACAGTGTTTGAATGAACAATACATTGTTCAATAGTGTTTTGACCTGCTAAGTACTCAGTCAAACCTGGTGAAGTGTCATGACTGAAATATTTATGTAAATAGCCTCTGCGTATATCGGCATCAATGAGTAAAACTCTTTTATTTCCTTGAGCAAAAATCGCGGCCAAATTGGTCGAGATAAATGATTTACCAATTTCTGGAGCGGGTCCTGAAATGGCAATAATATTATTTTTTGCTTTATTTAAAGCAAAGTGAATCGTAGTTCGAATGCTACGCAAGCTTTCAATGGCAATGTCTTCACTATTTTTAGCCGCAAGAATAGGAATCGACTTTTTCTTTTTCAGCAATTGTACTCGGCTTTCTTGAATCGGAGAGCGGGGTACAGTGGCATATACAGGGAGATCAAGTTCATTTTCAATACGACTTGAATCTTTAATACCCGATGAAAGCATATTACGTAGTAATGCAATCATTACTCCAATAAAGCCACCAACAAAAATGGAAAGAATTAACACAATCAATTTTCTTGGTTTAATTGGTTTAACAGGTTCTACGGCAGTATCAATGATACGAACATTACCGATTTCACCCGCTTTCACAATTTTTAATTGTTGGTAACTATTTAATAATGAGGTGTAAAGTTCGGTATTGACTTTAACATCACGATACAGTTGTAAATATAAGCGTTGGGTTTCAGGTAAACGTTTAATGGCTTGGTTAAGCTCAGTTGATTTTTTATCAATCGCAGCAAGCTGTGCATTAATTTCAGTCATCAGTGGATGATCAGGAGTATACTTCGCAGAATATTCAGCTTGTTTTTGCTTTAACTCTATCCGCATTTTCTCCAATTCAACATTTTGCTTTAGCATCAACTCTGATTCTTGAGTGACATCAACGGTATTGTATTGTTCGCGGAATTTATTAAATTTAATCTCGGATTCTTCAAGTTGCTGTTTCAACTCTGGCAGTTGCTGATCCAGAAAACTTAAGGTTTGTTTAGACTCTAAGCTTTTACGTTCAATATTCTGTTCATGGTAAACGCTCAGAATATTGTTGAGAACCTGAGTAATATGCTGTTGATCATTTCCGTTATAACTGAGGCCAATGACTCCTGTCATTTTTCCTTTTTCAGCCACCGAATAACTTGTTTGAATTAATTTGACAGCTGAAGGGAGAGAAAGTTTACTGATGGTAAAGTCTTGTTGAAAAGGATTTAAACTATTAATTTGAACCGACCACAATCCTTTATTGTCTTGAGATTGGTTAAGCTGATTGAGTGTGCCTTGAAATACAACTTGATCTTTATAAGCTAAACTAAATTGTTTCTTATCTATAAATTTTAAAGTGAGTTTTTTATCATAATAATATTCTGGAATATCTAGCTTTAAAATAGAAAAATTAGACTGATTCTTTTGAAAATCAACTGCTTTGGCACTATAGCTAAGTTTAGATTTTTCTTTGGATACTAATTTATGAAAGAAAGTATCTACATTGTCTTGAATTTGAATATCTAAATTCAAATTCTTTATCACTTTTCCAAGTACAAGCCGCGAATTTAAGATTTCTATTTCAGCATCAGCAGGAGACTTTTGCCCCAAGCCACCAGCAACATCTTTGAGTTCCCCCATAAGAGCAGCAGAGGCAGCACTTTTTCCATCTTCAACTTGAACCAGTGCATCTGTAGAATAGACAGGTGATGTTACACGTAAATAAAGTAGCGCGCAGATTAAGGATAAAATGACACAAAGCGCAATCACTTTCCATTGAGCGATTAAAGAGAAGAATAACTCTTTTAAGTCAATCGTATCATCATTAGTTTTTGAATTTTGGTTCATAGGTAAACAACTAATTAAAATTTATAGATGTGATTGCCAGTCATTGGCATAAGCTTGGATATTTTTACATGTTTCATCAAAAAAAGCTTGATCATGTTGATATGGATCTGGCACATTTTGAGCTTGCCAATGCCCTAAACGAAATACTTTTCCTTTAGCAAAAGGCCACTTTTGTTCAATATGTTGTAATTGGTTTTTACTCATCACTAGGATGAGATCAGCTTTCTTGATCAATTCTGCATTGATTTGTCGTGCAACATGTGAACGCATATCAATATTTAAACCATCCATACAAGCAATGGCTTTATTATCGGCTGAATGACCAACCATGGCAGCAAGCCCTGCGGATTCTATTTTTAGATTAGGATGGCTTTGCTTTAAAAAAAACTCTGCCATTGGGCTACGGCAAATATTGCCAACACAAACCACCAAGATGTTTTGAATCTGCATTCTATTTACCCAATTGATCAAAGCTATATAGAGCGCTTGAGAATGGAATCACTTGATTCATAATCCGTTGCCAACGGGTTAACCCTGTAGCATCAATATAAACAATATCATTTTTTTGCATGGCAAATTGATTGGCTAAGGCTAAATTACCTAAACTGCTTAAATTCAGATGATAAATTGTAGACTGCTTGGTGCTAAGGTCAGTACGCATTACATAAATACGTGCAGCACTTGCTGAAGTTGGGTTAATCCCTTCACTTTCACCAAGTACATCACTTAAGGTCATCCCTTGATCGCGAAGAGTCAACGCTTGGCTACGGCTTGATTCACCCATGACATAGAGTTTTTGATCTTGTTTAGTATTCACAAAAATCGTGTCATTGGGTTGGATTAATAATTGATGCAGAGACAATCCTTGTTTTTCGAGCTGAATGGTATTCAGATTATAGGTCTGCCCGTTTCTGATCAGTTGGATATTGGTGGTATCACCTGTTTTAGTATCTATACCACCTGCCTGACCCAATGCAGTATAAATACTGATTGGTTGGTCATTTAAAGTATATTGGCCACTACGCATGACTTGACCATTGACAAAATAACGACGTCCTTCATAAGAAAGCACGCGAACCACAACATCAGGATGTTTAAGGTATTTTGAAAATTGCTGATGTAAAAAGCGATTAGTCTCCGCTAAAGTTTTACCTGCAATACGCACTGACCCTACTAAAGGTAATTGGACATTGCCATTCGGATCAATCGGGTAACCCACAGCTTTAATGTTGGTTGCATCCTGGATTGGTGGGGTAATTTCAGGGTACGCCCAAAGCTGAATTGAAAGCACATCTCCAGCACTTAAACGATAAATATTTTGTGGGTTATTAAATAATGATACAAGATTATTTGAACTTAATTGGCTAGTTGTATTTAAAATTGGAATATTATTTTGATTCAGTTGTACAACTGAAAGTTCGGCGCCCTGATCAGTTTTATAGTGGCCTTGCTCAGGCAGATCATAGGTTTGAAGTCCTGACGTGATCGCACAACCAGAAAACGAAATCGCTAAAATTGTCAACAGTGATGTGTACGGATACTTCACATTCAAAACCCTTATTTTATATTGCGTTGTTGCTTAAAGTCTCATCTTGAAAGTGAATTGTAAGCTAAAAAAGGCAGGTTGGGTATCATAAAAATGTATGTAGGAATGTATCTAATAGCTTTTTCATTTATAAAGTCTGATACTATTGTAAACAGTTAGATTACAAGTCTAATTTGGCCAAACTATTATCATTCTAGGATCGCTCAAAAAATTCGTAAATAGTATGATTTATTAGTTAATTTATAAGCAGTCATTTCAAAGTAGTGTGAGTTAGTGAAAATATTTCAAAAATTTAAAAATAAAGTTTTCACCAACTCACTGTGGATGATGTCTGAAAAACTTATTTCTATTTTGGGTCTTATTTTTGTAACATCTTTTGTCGCTAAATATATCGGTCCTGAAAATTTTGGAAAGTTAACATTTGCTAGTTCAATTTTTGCAATCATTCAAACAGTTGCAATGTTAGGCTCTGAAAATATTATTTTTCAAAAAACAGCAAAAGACAGAAGATTGGGGGAATACATTATTGATTCGACAAAAATTATAAGAGATATAATATATTTAACTTTATCATTGTCGACTTTATTTTATATTTATTTTGTTGCAGATTATTTAACATTTGTCTTTTCAATTGCGACAAGTATTGCTATTTACTTTGCAGTGCATGATGTTTATTCAATATATTTTAATGCAACTCTCCAATCAAAAATAAATGCTTATTGTAATATTTTAGCATTAATTATTTCATTAATTATTCGATATTGTATAGCAAAATTTCAGCTTGCCATAGAGTGTTTGGGTGTTCCCATTGTTTTAATTACACTCATTCCATTTACGATTAGAAGACATTTGTATTTAAAACGAAAGCACGTTCAAGTAAGTATTACAATTGAAAAAATTAAGAGATATCGAAAGTTTATGTTGGGGATTGGACGTAAACTTGTCTTTTATTCTTTATCGGTTGCAATTTTTACAAAAACATCACAGCTTTTCCTAGGAGTAAAATCGCCACATGATCTTGGTATCTATACAGTTGCTATGACTTTGGGGAATAGTTTTTACTTTGTTTTAGTTGCAGTTATTAGTTCTTATTTTACACAGATTTATACAGAAAAAAATTTTGAAAAATGCCAAAAAATGGTCGCTAAATTAAGCTTAGTGATAATTTGTATTTGTTTATCTGTGATGCTCTTTTTTGCTATTGCAGGGAATTATATTATTCAGATGTTGTATGGTGTAGAATATGCTGGCGTCAATCAAATTTTGCTTTTTGCTGTAGTTGTTACACTGTTTTCTGGTTTATCAACTATTGCAGAAAAATATTTATTGAAATTTAATGCATATGACTATTTAAAGAAAAAAACTTTATACCTTGTTGCATTTAATATCATTTTAACAGCTCTATTTGTTTATATGTGGGGACTGTATGGCGCAATTTTTGCAATTTTGATTACAGAGGTTATGTCTTTTACTTTGTTTAATTACTTTTATCGAGATCAAATTATACTTGATACACAGAAGCGTATGTTTTTATTGTCAACATATAGAAATGAGCAGGTTTGATGGTTAAGTTAAGTGTTATTATTCCTATATATAGAGTAGAAAATTATATAATTGAATGTTTAGAAAGTGTATGCACTCAGTTAATTGATGGTGTTGAAGTTATACTTATTAATGATGGAACACCAGATAAATCAATGGAAATGGCAAAAAAATATATTGCTGAAAATTATAACTTTCATTTGGATAAGTTTATTTTTATTGATCAAGAAAATCGGGGGCAAAGTGTAGCTAGAAATAATGGAATTAAAAAATCTCATGGAGACTATATTGCTTTTTTAGATTCAGATGATATTTTAGAAAGTAACTACTTTATAGAGATTTTTAATGTTTTTAATAATTATAGTCCTGATATTATAAGATTTAGTGCTCGTAGTTTTATTAAAGACAGAAATGATAGTGCGAAATTTATAGAAGTTATACAGAATAGTTTTTTTTATAAGAAAAATTTTGAAATTTTAATAAAAATATTTAATCAGGGGGCATGGTTTCCATGGTTGAATATTTATAAGAAAGAGTTGTTTTTAAATGAATTATTTCCTTCAGAAATGTATTTTGAAGATGCTTGGTTAATGCCAAAGTTATTTATAGAGGCTAGTAATATTATGTTTTTAAAAGATAGTCTTTATTTATATCGAACCAACTTAACAAGTAGTTTGAATAACAAAAGTTCCGAAAATTTAATAAAATTGGATGAAAGCTATAAAAAAATTATTAATGAATATAGATTTAGGCTAAAGAGTAATACTTTGTATAGTAGAAGTTATGTATCTTTTTTGATGGCATATGTTAGCTTTTTAATTTCAAAAAAATCTTTTATTCAAGCTTTTAATATATCTAAACTTCGGAAAATTCCAGAAGTCGAGATAAGCCAGCTAATGAGATCAAGCAAACTTTTTTATTTTTTTGGATTATTTTTTGTTATCCTGTATAAGATTTTAGGTCGAATGTAAGCTGATTGTTTGAAGTTAAGTAGGTATGATAATGTATAATGGCAAGATTGATAAGAAAAATTTATTAAGTGGAGTTATTTTTTTTATTTCTCCACTTATTGGACTTCTTGTCGCAATGCATGGCATAAAAAAAAGACAATTAAATTTCTTTTATATACTTTTATCATTATTTTTTGCTTTAATGGTTTTAAAGAATCCACCGCTTTATGACTTAATTAGGTATTTAGACTTATTTGATTCTAGTCGGAATATCGAATTAGTATTTCACAACTATTTTTCGTTTCAGTTGGTGTCAACTGTTTTTAATGAATTAAGAATTCCTTTTTATTTTCTACCAAGTCTATTTGTTTTTTTTATTATATTTCTTCATTTGAAAGCTATTGATATTGTTTATAATTATTTTGATTGGTCTATTAAGAGACAATTATTGTTGATATTTGGGCTTGTTATTTTAATAAATCCAATTTTTGCTAGTACAGTTTTAAGAGCATATTTAGCTTCTGGGTTTTTTATGTATGGTGTTTTTTTAGTTATTTTTAAGGAGAAAAAAATAGGATATATTCTAGTACTTTTTTCTGCTTTTTTTCATCTGTCATTTGCCTATTTGATAATATTCTTTATTTTATCAAGATTTTTTAAAATTAGTAAAAATATTGCTTTTGTAGTTTCTTTATTTTCAATAATGTTTTCTTTTGTTTTTATATCATACTTGATTGATTTTATACCATTTGAATTAATAAAAATTCAATTCTCAAATTATTTAACAAATACGAATACCGGTGCAGACTCAGGTTCTGGGAATTTTCAAGCTTTTATAGTTAATTCAATCTTAGCATTAACCAATATTTGTTTTGCTTTGCTTTATTTTATGAATGTATTGCCAAAGGTTGAAAAAGCAAAGGAATATTCAAATTTTTTAAATTTTTTAATTATTTCGGGTTGCCTTGCTTCTATCAGTTTTATAGTATTTATTAGGTATTTTACTCATATAACATTGTTTTCTTATGTTTATATTGTAGTTTTTTTAGTGTTTATTAATGGTAGAAAAATTGTAAATTGTTTATTGATTTTAATTTTATGCATTAACTTTCTTTTAATAGATATTTATATTCGAAAGGATTCACTTTTAAATGGAAATCCTATAAGTATGGTTCTAATTTCTCCTTTGCAAATAATGTTTTATAGTGATGAGGAGTATAGGAAGATGCTTAAAATTGTCGATTATCAAGGTTATATTTCTAAATAAATAGAGGTAAGTTGTGATTAATATTTTGTATTTTATACCTTCTCTTACAACGTCAGGAGGGATGGAAAGAGTTTTGGTTGAAAAAGCTAATTATTTAATCGCTACAGGAATATATCATGTTGTTATAGTAACGACTGAAATGCGAGCTAATGATACAGTTTTTTTTCATTTAAATAGGGAAGTTGAAGTTGTTTTTTTGGAATTAAATTATAATGATCTTTTTTCTAAAAACTTTCTAGATAAAATAAAAGAAATTCACAAATTAAATAATAGTTATAGAAAATCAATTGAAAGTATCATCAAAAAATATTCTATTGATATTTGTATTACAATGGGTGGTAAAGAGCTAGAGTTTTTAGGTGATTTGGATTTACCTTGTAAAAAAATTTACGAAAGTCATTTCAATAAGCACTTTAGAAGTAGTTTTTTGAAAGCAAATGGTAAAATAAGTTTATTCTGGAAATTGATAGGTAAAATTCGTGATATACAGCATGATTTGCAAGCAAGGAAATTGGATAAGATAGTTGTTCTTACGCAAGTTAATTTAAATGCTTGGGGGGGAGCTTCGAATTTAGTAAAATTGATACCGAATCCATCTCCAATAATAAATAAAACAAAAAAAATTCCTAATTTGAATTCTAAGAGAGTTGTAGCAATCGGTAAGTTAGATGTTCAAAAAGGCTATGATATGCTTATAAGTGCATGGTCAAAAATATCCAATCAACATACTGATTGGAAGTTAGATATTTTTGGACATGGGGAGCTAAAGAATCAATTACAATTACAAATTGAAGATCTTGGTCTTTCTTCATCTATTTTTTTACGAGGATTGACCAAAATGGTGGAAAAAGAGTTATACGATAGTTCTTTTTTTGTAATGTCTTCTCGTTTTGAAGGGTTACCAATGGTATTAATTGAAAGTATAACTTGCGGATTGCCTATAGTTTCATTTGATTGCGAAACTGGTCCTAGTGAAATTATTGTGGATAATGATTGTGGATTGTTAGTTAAAAATGGTGATGTTGATAAGCTTGCTGAGTCAATTGAAAAAATGATATTAAATGAGGATTTACGTTATGAAATGGCTAAAAGAGCACTTAAAAAATCAGATGATTATAAAATTGGAAATATAATGAAGAAGTGGGAAGTCTTATTTCAAGAGTTGGTGGGTAGTTCATGAAAGTTTTAGTAGATGCTTCGATTTGCTCAAAAGGTGGTGGAGTACAAGTGGCTTTAGCACTGATCAATAATATTGCTCTCGACCCTGCATTTGAAGTTATATGTGTTACTTCAGAGGAAGTTGATGCTCAACTTACAAGCAAAATAAAGTTTAGCGTTAAACATTATTATCCTGAAAAAAATGAAAATATTTTTGGAAAAAAAAGACAAGGTAAAAGATTATTAAATATTGAAAAAAAACATAATCCAGATTTAGTATTTGTTGTTTTTGGCCCGTCTTATTGGAGGCCTAAAGGCAAAACTTTACAAGGATTTGCCTTGCCATTAATGGTATATCCTGATACAAGAAACAATGTTTATAAAAATAATAGAATTGAATATTTTTATCAAAAAATGCTGAATGCATATAAAGCCAGAATAATGAGAAAAAACTCAGATTATGTTGTAGTTGAAACTAATGCTTTTAAAGATCGTGTAAGTAAGTTTTTAGGTTTTAATGATTCTAAAATTTTTGTAATTGAAAATAGTTTTAATGCCAATTTCTTGAATAAAAAAAGTGAAAGAAAGAGTAAAGAAAAGTTAGAGATTCTTGTTCCTACTGCATATTATCCACACAAAAATTTAGAAATTTTAGTTGATGTTGCTTCGAATTTACTTTGTAGCGATAAAACACATATTGTTTTTAATTTTTTGATTGATGAAAAGTCAGAACATTGGATTAAAATTATTTCGGATGCAAAAAGTAAAAAAGTCGAAAACTTTTTTAATACTTTTGGTCCAGTAAATAACACGCAGATGGTTGATCTTTATGCTAAAACAGATTTTGTCTTATTACCAACATTAGCAGAAGCTTCTACCGCAGTGTATCCAGAGTCATTTATTAGTCAAAAGGTGTTGTTAACATCTAATCTGGATTTTGCAGTAGAATTGTGTGGTGAGGCTGCAGTCTACTTTGATCCATATGATGCTAAAGATATTGCTGAAAAAATTCTAGAAATAGAATCTAATGAGTCTAAACAAAAAGTATTGCTTCAAAAAGGTTTGGAACAGGTTCAAAAGTCTTATCTAACTCCTGAAAGTAAATGGTTGAAGCAAAAAGATTTAATCACAAGATTAGTTAACGAGAGTTTTTAATGTTTGAAAATAAAGTTTTATTACTCACAGGTGGTACAGGGTCATTTGGTAATGCTGTACTAAAGCGTTTTCTAGACAGTGATTTTAAAGAAATTCGTATCTTTAGTCGCGATGAAAAAAAACAAGATGATATGCGTAAAAAGTACCAATCATCTAAGCTTAAGTTTTATATCGGAGATGTCCGTGATTTTAATTCAGTTCTCAACGTAACACGTGGAGTGGATTATATTTTTCATGCTGCTGCACTCAAGCAAGTTCCTTCATGTGAGTTTTATCCTTTAGAGGCAGTTAAAACAAATGTTTTAGGTACAGAAAACTTACTCGAAGCCGCGATTCAAAATAAAGTTTCTCGAGTGGTGTGTTTAAGTACAGATAAAGCTGTTTATCCAATCAATGCTATGGGTATTTCGAAAGCAATGATGGAAAAAGTAATGGTTGCAAAATCACGTAACCTTGAAGGCACAGGGACCGTCATTTGTGGTACTCGTTATGGTAATGTTATGGCGTCTCGAGGTTCAGTTATTCCATTATTTGTTGACCAGATACGAGCAGAAAAACCAATTACGATTACAGATCCACATATGACTCGCTTCATGATGACACTTGAAGATGCAGTTGATCTTGTACTGTATGCATTTAATCATGGTCAAAATGGTGATATTTTCGTACAAAAAGCACCAGCAGCAACCATTGATACACTAGCATGTGCAATTACACAAATGCTTAATAAAAAAGACCACCAAATCAATGTGATTGGTACTCGTCATGGTGAAAAAGCTTTTGAGGCACTTCTCAGTCGAGAAGAAAAAGCATGTGCTGAAGACCTTGGAGATTATTTTAGAGTCCCAGCAGATCAGCGTGATCTAAACTATGAAAAATATATTGAAGACGGTAATACCGAAGTTGTTGAATATGAAGATTATAATTCACACAATACAACACGTTTAGATGTTGATGGTATGAAAAAATTATTGCTTAAACTTGAATTTATCCGTGATTTAACCAACGGTATTTACAAATCCCCTGAGGTTTAAAATGAAAGTTTTGATTACGGGTGCAAATGGTTTTGTTGCGAAAAATTTGATTCAATATTTATCTGAAAAAGAAAATATTGAAATATTGAAATTATATCGTGATTCAACTGAGCAAGAGTTAGAGCAATTAGTTTTAGATGCTGAATGGATTGTACATTTAGCTGGTGTAAATCGACCTAAAAACGATGGAGAATTTATAGAAGGGAATGTTTCACTTACTGAAAAAATTTGTGACATTCTACGAGAAAATAATAAAAAAACACCAATTATATTATCTTCTTCTATTCAGGCAGAAAGACACAATGTTTATGGCCAAAGCAAACTTGGTGGCGAACAAGCTTTAACCAAATTAAATCAAGAAAATGAGAATCCAATTTACATTTCTAGAATGGTCAATATTTTTGGTAAATGGTCAAAACCGAACTACAACTCAGTAGTTGCAACTTTTTGTTACAACATTGCAAATGATTTACCTATACAAATCAATGATCCAAATGGATTGATTCGATTGGTATACATTGATGATGTAGTTGAAACGATTTGGGATATTTTAAACCAAAAATATCCAGCAAATGAGCCATTTGAAATAAAACCTGAATATCAAATTTCCGTTGGGCGACTTGCTGAAACAATTTATGGATTTAAAGGTTCAAGAGAGTCTTTGATTACAGATCGAGTAGGTACAGGTTTAATTCGTGCATTGTATTCAACATACTTAAGTTTTTTTAGTCCAAAGCAGTTTGATTATACCGTAACGAAATATGGAGATAATCGTGGTGTGTTTGTAGAAATGTTGAAAACACCTGATGCGGGACAATTTTCATATTTTACAGCTCATCCAGGCATTACACGTGGTGGGCATTATCACCATACCAAGACTGAAAAATTTTTGGTCATTAAAGGTAAGGCTTTATTTAAGTTTAAAAATGTGATTACTGGTGAGTTTTATCAAATGGAAACTTCTGGTGAAGAGCCTAGAATTGTTGAAACAGTACCTGGTTGGACGCATGACATTACTAATATTGGTGGTGATGAAATGGTGGTGATGTTATGGGCAAATGAAATATTTGACCGTTCAAAACCAGATACATATGCAATGCCATTATCTAATTAAAGAGTTATTTTGTGAAAAAATTAAAATTAATGACAGTTGTAGGGACTCGCCCAGAAATTATTCGTTTATCTCGTGTGATGGCCGTATGCGATAAATATTTTGATCACGTTATTGTACATACTGGTCAAAATTATGATTATGAATTAAATGAAATTTTCTTTACGGACTTAGGTATACGTAAGCCAGATCATTTTTTAAATGCAGCAGGGGCTACTGGGGCAGAAACAATTGGTAATGTTATCATTGCAGTAGATAAGGTTCTAGAGGAAGCTCAACCTGATGCATTATTGGTATTAGGTGATACCAATAGTTGTACAGCCGTTATTCCAGCAAAGCGACGTAAAATTCCGACATTCCATATGGAAGCGGGGAACCGTTGTTTTGATATGCGAGTGCCTGAAGAGATTAATAGACGAATTGTAGATCATACTGCTGATATTAATTTGACTTATAGCACGATTGCCCGTGATTATTTGCTTGCTGAGGGTTTGCCCGCTGATCTTGTGATCAAAACAGGTAGCCCAATGTTTGAAGTATTAACTTATTATAAAGAGAAAATTCTATCTTCAAATGTATTAGAACAATTGAAGTTGAAAGAGAACGAATATTTTATTGTGAGTGCACATCGAGAAGAGAATATCAACTCAGATGAAAATTTCTTAAATTTGGTTGAAATGTTAAATGCCGTGGCGGAAAAATATAATTATCCTGTGATCGTTTCCACTCATCCTAGAACACGTAAACGTATCGAACAAATGGGCGTAAGATTTCATCCGTTAGTACAATTGTTAAAACCACTAGGTTTTAGTGATTACAATAAATTACAACTTTGTGCCAAAGCAGCTTTATCTGATAGTGGAACGATTAATGAAGAGTCTTCTATTCTAAACTTTCCAGCTCTGAATTTACGACAAGCGCATGAGCGTCCAGAAGGTATGGAGGAAGCAGCGGTCATGATGGTTGGCTTAACTTCTGAACGTATTTTGCAAGGGTTGCAGATTTTAGAATACCAAGCTAGAGGGGATGAAAGAACGCTCCGATTAGTCGAAGATTACAGTATGCCAAATGTTTCAGAAAAAATAGCACGCATTATCTTAAGTTATACAGACTATGTTAATCGTGTAATTTGGAAAAAATATTAAGGCAATTAGATGATGAAAAAGACATACTTAGTAACGGAATATTATCATTCAAATCAAAATACGACAGGATATCTATTTCATAAGTTATATATCCATTTGAAAAAGATATATGGTTCTGAGCTATGCTTGATTATCAAAGAAGACAAAAACAATGATGTTATCGATCCTGAAAGCATCATTGTTAAAGATTTGAATTTGAATAAGAAGAGTTTGATTCAAAGGTTGTTTTTTGAATTGATCATTTCTTTTCGTTTTTTGATTAAAATATTAAAAAATGTTAAAAAACAAGATATTGTGTTTACGGGAACCACACCTATTTTTCTATTGGTTGTCATTTACTTTGCTAAAAAAGTGATAGGTTTTAAATGGGTATTACTTGTTCATGATGTATTTCCTGAAAACTTAGTGGCTGCTAAGGTTTTGAAAAAGGAAAATTTTCTTTATAAAGTTTTAAAAAAAGTTTTTGATGTTTTCTATGCAACTCCTGAAAAGTTGATTGTAATTGGCCAAGATATGAAAGATTTAGTCGACACCAAAACAAATCAAAGTAATAGCGTTGTGATCCAAAATTGGATTGATGAAAATGATATTGAAGTAGAAGAAAAAAGCTCAAATGAGATATTGAAAAAATTAAATTGGGAAAATGAGTCACCAGTATTTCAATTTTTTGGTAATATTGGTCGTGTACAAGGTGTAGATAATATTATTGAAGCGATTAAGCTGATCGAACCGTCGAAGAGACCTAAATTTTTATTTATGGGGGATGGGGCGTATGTGGAACAACTTAATCACGCAATAGAAACATTAAATGATCCAAATATACGATATATTGGACCTGTGAAACAGAATGCGAAATCTAATGGATTAAATGCTGGAGATATTGCTATTGTAACTCTAGCTGATGGAATGTTGGGTTTAGGAGTGCCGAGTAAAGCTTATTTTTCAATGGCTGCTGATAAGCCTTTATTGGCAATTATGGATGAATACTCTGAAGTTGCTTGTATGATTAAAGCGCATCAAATTGGTTGGATTGTTCCACCTGAAAACCCTAAGCTTTTAGCAAAAGCTATACTAGAGATCATAGAAAACACTTCCAAAGATAATATACAATCGTCTAGAGATGTTTTAATTAATAATTATTCTGAGCCAGTAGCAATGAAAAAAATAGTAGAGGTCTTACAATATGTCTCTAATATTAAATAAGAAATTGAGGTTTTATAGTAATGAAAAGACTTGTTGATATTATTATTGCGTCAATAGCACTTTTATTACTGTCGCCTATTTTTCTTTTAGTCGCATACAAAGTACGTAAAAATTTAGGTTCCCCTATCTTCTTTTACCAAGAGCGCCCAGGAAAAGATTGTAAACATTTTAGAATGATTAAGTTCCGTTCTATGAAAGATGCATTTGATAAAAGTGGTCAACCGTTGCCTGATGATCAACGTATTACGCCTTTTGGGAAGAAGTTGCGTTCAACAAGTTTGGATGAAATGCCACAATTACTTAATGTTTTAAAAGGTGATATGAGTATTGTTGGACCACGACCGCAGCTTCCTGAATTTGTAGAACACTATACGGCTCATCAATTGCGCCGACACAATGTTAAACCAGGGATGACTGGTCTGGCCCAAGTGAGTGGACGTAATAATTTATCTTGGGAAGAAAAATTTGACTTAGATGTACAGTATGTTGAAAGACAGTCCACTTTTCTCGATTTTAAAATTATGTTTAAAACCGTTGAAGTGATGTTTAAAAAGGAAGGAATAGACTCGCCCGATCAAGCTGTTGGAGCAAGCCGTTTTTCAGGTTCAGATACAACTGATACCAAATCGACCAATCATTAATAGTGTTAAAGTAAATCATGATCAAAAAAGCCATTTTACCTGTTGCTGGATTAGGCACTCGTTTTTTACCTGCAAGTAAATCAATTCCTAAAGAAATGGTGACTGTTGTAGATCGTCCTGCAATCGAATATGTTGTTAAAGAAGCTGTAGCTGCAGGAATCGAGCAAATCATTTTAGTGACGCATTCTTCTAAAGCATCCATAGAAAATTATTTTGACCGTAATTTTGAACTGGAAACAACCTTAGAGAATAAGAAAAAGATTGATTTACTTAAAGAAATTACTGAAATTTTACCAAAATATGTCAGCGTGATTAGTGTCCGTCAACCTCAACCATTGGGTTTAGGACATGCTGTGTTATGTGCGAAATCTGTGATTGGAAATGATGACTTTGCTGTGTTATTGCCAGATGTTTTAGTGAAAGAAAAAAGTACAGAAAATGATTTAGCGCGAATGATTCATCGTTTTAATACTTCTAAAGCATCGCAAATTATGGTAGAGGCTGTGCCTGATCATCTTGTGGATCAATATGGTATTGTGGATGTTGCATCTTTACCTGTTGAGGGTGAAAGTATCATGATGAAAGGGATTATCGAAAAGCCTGCAGTTGGTAGTGCACCTTCAAATTTATCTGTAGTGGGGCGTTATGTACTGCCTGCTAAGATTATGCAGTTATTAGAACAAACGCCCAAAGGTGCGGGTAATGAAATCCAATTAACGGATGCAATTGCTGCTTTACAAAAATTAGAAAATGTCGAAGCGTATCGTATGAAAGGTCAGACTTTCGACTGTGGTAGTAAAATTGGTTATTTAAAAGCAGTGTTACACTATGGCGTGGAGCATCCTAAGTTGGGTGAAGAATTTAAACAGCTTATCAAAGAATTGAATTTATAATATTTGGATCTGATATGAATATTTGTGTATTTGGCACAACACTCCAAGCTGGCGTACTTGCTGGCTTGTTTGCTGAATATGGGCACCACGTGTATTGGTGTCCTCAAGTAGGCGCTGATCATCAATACTCAGTACATTATCAAGATCAAGATTTAAATCAACTCATTCAAAAACAGATTAAGAATAATTCAGTTCAATTGGTCGGGTTAAAACAACTTCAATTGCAAAGTGAAGTATTTTTATTTAGTTTCAATCCTTCTGAATTTGATCAAGCCAAGCATTTGGCTGAAGAGTTAAAACGCTTTCCTATCATTCATCCAAGACTGATGATCAACGGTTCTACATTCGGTTTACAGGGCACTGAAGAGCTAAAGCAAATTTTAGTGGCTGATCATTGGGCTTATTTGCCTGATACTATTCAAGAAGGCAATGCGATTCAAAGTTTTATCGACCTAAAGCAATTAATTGTGGGAGTAGATCAATCTGAAACACAGCAGATTATCAAAGAATTATTAAGACCTTTTTTTCAGTTGAAACATCAATATTTGTTTATGCCATTTTTGGATGCTGAATTTACCAAGCTGAGTATTTCAGGCATGTTGGCAACACGAATCAGCTATATGAATGATATGGCGCAAGTCGCTGAAAAATTAAATATTGATATTCATAATGTTAAACAGGGATTAGCATCCGATAGTCGAATTGGTGCATCATACTTATCTGCAGGTGTTGGTTTTGGGGGAGAAAATTTCTCCCATGATATTTTGACCTTAACTGGTACAGTGGCAGGTTCAGGGATCAAAAGCCAATTGCTGGATCAGGTTTGGAATATCAATGAACAACAAAAAGAAATTTTATTTAGAAAACTGTGGAATTACTATCAAGGGCAGTTAACAGGTAAAGTTGTGGCGATTTGGGGGGCTTCTTTTAAAGAAAATACCTCGAGTATTGAAAATTCACCGATTCATGCCATGCTTGCAGCGCTTTGGGCACAAGGAGCAATTGTCCAGTTGCATGATCCACAAGCCTTAGAACGGGTAGCAAATTTCTATGGCGAACGCGCTGATTTAATTTTATGTCATGATCAATACCAAGCCGTAGAAAATGCACATGCATTGTGTTTATTGACGGCTTGGAAGCAATATTGGAGTCCTGATTATTCACAACTTTTACAGAAAATGGCACATCCTTTGATTCTCGATGGTCGTAATATGTTAGATCCAGATTTCGTCAAAGCACAAGGTTTTGCTTATCAGGGTGTAGGGCGAGTATGACAAATTCTATATTAGATAATGATCAAAGAAAGCAGCATTTATCAGGATTGCAAAATCTTGCTACAGAACAACAGCAATTGCGCTTAACCGATTTATTTGAAAAAGATCCACAGCGTTTTGACAAGTTCTCAGTACATTTTAATCAACTGAGTTTTGATTATAGTAAACATCGTATTGACCAAAATGCATGCGATGCTCTGTTTAAATTTGCAGATTCAAAACAATTAACGCAATGGATCAAACGTTTATTTACCGAAGAATCGATCAATTATACGGAAGACCGAGCAGCAATGCATTGGGCATTGCGCTTACCGAAACATGATCAAGATTACCCTGAACTGGCTGAATTGGTACATCAACAATTAGATCGAATGTATCAGCTTGTTGAAAAAGTCCATGCAGGACAATGTCGTGGTTCGACAGGTGAAGTGATTCAAGATGTGGTCAATATCGGGGTGGGTGGTTCTGATTTGGGGCCATTGATGGTGAGTCATGCTTTATCAGATTATAAAGTCAGTACTGCTAAATCATTAAAAGTACATTTTGTTTCAACTATGGATGGTAGTCAGCTTTCTGATTTATTACATCAATTACGCCCAGAAACCACCTTATTTATTATTTCATCCAAGTCTTTTGGTACGATTGATACTTTATCCAATGCTCAAACAGTTCGTCAGTGGTTAGAAAAAGATTTGGGCACACAAAACAGTGTGATCCAACATCATTTTATTGGGGTTTCAACCAAGCCTGAGAAAATGACAGAATGGGGAATCGCAGCAGAAAACCAGTTCTTACTTTGGGATTGGGTCGGTGGTCGTTATTCGTTGTGGTCATGTATTGGTTTACCGATTGCATTGCAGATTGGTGCTGATGGGTTTAAACAATTGCTCGCAGGCGCTTATGCGATTGATCAACATTTCCAAAAAGCTTCATTTGAACAAAATATTCCAGTCTTGATGGGTTTGCTTGGGGTCTGGAATAATAATTTTTTAAATATTCAGACCCATGCAGTATTGCCTTATGATGGCCGTCTAAAATATTTTGCTTCTTATTTACAGCAACTTGAGATGGAATCCAATGGTAAGTCGATTCAAAGAAATAATGAAAAAGTTGATTTAAACACCTGTCCAATCGTTTGGGGTGAAGTGGGACCAAATGCGCAACATGCTTTTTATCAGCTTTTGCATCAAGGCACCCATGCAGTCAGTTGTGATTTCATTGCGCCAGTACAGCGTTATAACTCTAATCAATTCACCTATGCAGAAAGTGCGGAATCCTTAATTGAGCAACATCATTTAGCTTTATCCAATTGCTTGGCGCAATCACGATTATTGGCTTTTGGTAACACAGCATTAAATGCCAATGAATTATCAGATCTACCTGTATATAAACAATATGAAGGTAACCAACCAAGTTCGACATTGTTGTTACAAGAACTGAGCCCTTATAGTTTAGGGATGTTGATCGCATTGTATGAACATAAAGTGTTTGTGCAATCTGTCATTTGGAATATTAATCCATTTGACCAATGGGGTGTTGAAAAGGGCAAAGAAATTGCCAATCAATTACTCCCTATTCTCAATGGTAAAGAAAAAGACGTGTCACAACTGGATGCTTCAACACAGGGTTTAATCAAGATCTTGCTGGGTAAAGAATAGAGAAAAATTTATGACAAATATTTTAGTAACAGGCGGTGCAGGTTATATTGGATCACATACTTGTGTGGAGTTACTCGAAGCTGGGCATGAGGTTATTGTTCTAGATAATCTATCAAATAGCTCGGAAGAATCATTAAAACGTGTTCAAGCGTTGACTGGAAAAACACTGAAATTTATTCAAGGTGACATTCGCTATCAAAATGATTTAGATCAAGCCTTTTTAACCAACAAAATTGATGCTGTGATTCATTTTGCGGGTTTAAAAGCAGTGGGAGAAAGCCAAAAAATTCCACTGAATTACTTTGAGCATAATATTGCAGGATCAGTCCAGCTGGCACAAGCGATGCAAAGAGCCGGTGTTTTTAATTTGGTTTTTAGTTCATCTGCAACAGTTTATGGAGAAAGTAATCCTTCTCCCTATCAGGAAGATATGCAATTAGGTCTACCGAATAATAATTATGGCTATACTAAGTTAATCGTTGAGCAGTTATTGGAAAAGCTATCCATTGCGGATGAGCGTTGGTCGATTGCGTTATTGCGTTACTTTAATCCAGTTGGTGCGCATAAAAGTGGCCGTATTGGAGAAGATCCATTGGGTATTCCAAATAACTTAATGCCTTATTTGACTCAAGTCGCTGTAGGGCGTCGTGAAAAACTTTCGATTTTTGGAAATGATTATCCAACTCAAGATGGAACATGTGAAAGAGATTTTATCCATGTGGTCGACTTAGCAAAAGCACATGTTTTAGCTGTTGAAAATAGAATACAAAGCCAAGGCTGCCGTGCTTGGAATATTGGGACAGGTCAACCTATTTCAGTATTACAAATTAAGAGTACTTTTGAAAAAATAAATAATATCGATATAAATTCAGAATTTGTAAGCCGCCGAGCTGGTGATTTACCGAGTTTTTATGCAAATGCATCGCGAGCCAATATAGAATTAGGTTGGACGCCAAAATATACGCTTGAAGATATGTTGGCAGACAGTTGGAATTGGCAAAAGCAAAATCCAACAGGCTATCAAGTATAAATTTAACTGTAAAAAAATAGGCGCATTAAGCGCCTATTTTTTTATCGCCATTTAGAACTAACCCTGAATCAACTGAGTTAACTCATCTACATAGTCTTGCATTGGTTTAGGATTTTTATCTGCACGGCTTTCAATATTTAAGCGTAATAATGGCTCGGTATTGGATGCACGGACATTTAAACGCCATTCACCAAAATCAAGGCTAACGCCATCTGTTTGATCAATTGCAGGGTTTAGATCAGCAAAATGATCGAAGATTTTTTGAATGGTTTTTTGAGTATCTTCGACTTTAAAGTTGATTTCACCACTACACGGAAAACGTTCAATCATCCCTTCAACAAGGCTTGATAATGATTGTTGGGTTTCTGATACCACCAAAATCGCCAATAACCAAGGGATCATCCCGCTGTCACAGTAAGCAAAATCGCGAAAATAGTGATGTGCACTCATTTCTCCACCATAAGCCGCATTGTGTTCACGCATCACATCTTTAATAAAGGCATGTCCAGATTTAGATTGAACAGCAATACCATTATATTGTTCAATGATATCCAGTGTATTCCAAACTAAGCGAGGGTCATGTACGATTTTTTCACCGGCTTGTTTTAACAAGAAAGCTTGGGCTAATAATCCAACAATATAATAGCCTTCAATAAATTGACCTTTTTCGTCGAATAAGAAACAACGGTCAAAGTCGCCATCCCACGCAATTCCCATATCCGCATGATGTATTAAAACCGCATTTCGAGTGCTATCTCGATTTTCCACCAAGATTGGATTGGGAATACCATTTGGGAAAGTACCATCTGGATGATTATGGATTTTAATAAACTCTACTGGGATATTGAGCGCTTTGAACTTTTCTTCGATTGCATCAACGACATGACCCGCCGCACCATTGCCTGCATTCATCACTAGTTTAAGTGGGCGAATTTTGCTCGGATCAATATAAGTAAGTAAGTGTTCAATAAATTCAGGCAGGATATTATATTTTTTGACTGAGCCTTTTTTCTCGACTTCAATGAATTGTTCAGATTCAGCCAATGATTGGATATCTTTTAGTCCCGTATCTGCACTGATTGGTCGGGCATTTTCACGAACCAATTTCATGCCATTATAATCCATCGGGTTATGGCTTGCTGTGATTTCAATACCACCTTGAACATCGAGATGAAAAGCAGCAAAGTAAACTTCTTCTGTCCCCGTCATCCCAAGATCAAGAACATCTACCCCAGCATCATTTAAGCCCCGAATCGTTGCTTGTTTTAATGCTTCACTGGTTAAACGGATATCACAACCGATAACAATAGTTTTCGGTTGATAGATTTGACCATAAGCACGTCCTACTTTATAAGCGATTTCTTCATTTAGCTCTGTGCCCAGTTTGCCTCGAATGTCATAGGCTTTGAAACAAGTCAGTTTATTCATGTTCATCTTTATATTGTTTAAGGTTGGCTGGTAGTGAAACATCATTTTAACCTTAAAGTGTATAAGAAATTATATTGGAAGATGTAAATTTAGTTGAAGTGTGAAATTAAATAAGTGTCTACTTCATCAAGCCGAACTCTTAATATCATGTTTGATCATCCGTGATGATTTGCACATTGCCAATTTATAGCTTTTGAGATGATCTATGTGGAATCTTATAATTCATGTGATAAGAGTCACGTTTTATCATCATTACTCTTTGAATTTAAAATATTTTATTAAAGAAAATTAACTTTAAAAAGTAAAAATAAGCATTTGATTAGATTTTATAATGTGTAGAATAGAAATGAGGTAGGGAAATAATTCAAAATAATTCAATACCGATAATTAAAAGCTTTTCTAGGTGCCATTCGCGAATGTTAATAGCAAAAAAGCCCACTATATTGTTAAAAAGTTTGAGTGCTGTCAGTTTATTGGTTCTATTGCAGAACAATGGTTATACACAAGAAACAAGCTACTTAAAAAATATCAAAGAAGGTGTGACAGGTTTTATAAAACCTAAAGATGATCAGTCATTTAGAACCGTACAGCTCAAGGATTTGACCGATTTTAAATATCAACCCGATACACATATAGGCAATCAGAATCAACTGCCTATAGTAAAGCCATATACTGGACAAAAAGCATCACTCAATAATTTATATTTAGAACAAGCGCAAACAAGCAAGGCGTATTCAAGCCAAGCAAAAATCTTAAGTCTTGAAGATGCGATTCAGATTGCAGTAAAAAGAAACCCCAATATCGCTCAAACGATTTCAACATTGGCAGGACAAAATGCCAATATTGATGTGGCAAAAGCACAATATTACCCACAGTTAAAAGCGGGTATGAATACGGGTGATTTTACATCCAATGACAAAGGTCGCCAATTGTATTCAGTTGAAGCCAACCAATTGCTTTATGACTTTGGCAAAGTAAAATCCAGTGTCACCACGCAACAAAATAAATTGGCAGTTGAGCAAGCCAATGTATTAATCAGTATTGATGATATATCGACACAAACAGCGCGAGATATTTTATCCTTACTGCGCTATCGCAATATTATCAAAATAGCGCAAGATCAATTAAATGGGGTCAGTCGTTTACATGAGATTGCCCGTTTAAGAGCAGACGCAGGAATCAGCAGTAATGCCGATCCTGTACAAGCACAAAGCTATGTTGAGTACGCTCGTTCTTACTTAATTACTCAGCAAAATTTTTTAAAACAACAAGAACAAAAATTACGCACATTATTGGGTTTTGATGTGAGTCAAATGGATTTTAATATTCCTGATGAATTTGTAAAACAATCAGGTCTTTATGACGACCCTGAAATGAATACCATTCCTACGATGATTGCAGCAAAAGCAGAGATTGATGTTGCGCAGAGCCAAAAGAAACAAACCCAATTGAGTGCTTATCCCACAATTTCATTAGTAGGATCAGTCAGCAAAGCACTGAATGGTCAAAATCCAAATACTGGTTTAGAAAATGATACTGATGGTTCTGTCGGCGTGCAGATGTCCAGTAATTTTTATCAAGGTGGTGCACTGGGATCTCAAGTTAAGGCTGCAAATTTTGCTGAACAAGCGGCACGTGCAAAGTTGAATGCAACTTACCTAGATATTATGGATCAAACACAAATTGCGCGAGAAAGCATTGAAAACACAGATAAGCAGATCTGGGTTTTATTGGATCGGGAACGTTCAACAGCAAAAACTCGTGAGCTGTATGAAGAACAATATAAATTAGGTAAGCGTTCTATCTTAGATTTATTAAGTTCAGAGCAATCTTATCAAAGTTCAAGAATAGAAAGGGAAGCGGCACGCTTTGATATCTATGACACGATCGCTTTGTATATCAAGGTAACCGGTAAAAGTAGAAATGCTTATCATTTAAATAACATTCAAATTCAGGGGTTTGAAGTTCAACCATGAATACAAAAACATTAAATTATCAACCCTGGTTACAAGCGATCATTACGGTTGCTCAGCATTATCGGATGCAACCTGCTGAAGAACAAATTCGTCTGCAACTGGATTGGAATAAATACACAAATATTGATGACATGTTGTCCATTATTACCCGTCAAGTGGGTTTGAATGTTCGCAAAGCAGACTTCACCACGGATGTACTAAATCCATGGAGGTTGCCGGTTGTTGTAGAGTTTAACAATGGTCAAGTTGCGGTTATCGAGAAAGTCGACAATGAGGGTAATGCAAGCTTACAGTTAAGTGGTGATCAAGGCCTTTCACAAACTTTTAACTTGCATGAACTTCAAGCCAATGCCAGTCGTGTTTATATTTTTCGACCAGAAACATCGATTCCCGATGCACGTGTTGATGAATATATCAAACCTTATGAAAAAAGCTGGTTCTGGGACATCGTTTTAAAAGATTGGAAACGTTATACAGACATCATGGTTGCTTCGATGATTGCCAATATTTTGGCATTGGCAACCATTATTTTCTCTATGCAAGTCTATGACCGAGTTGTACCATCTCAATCTATCCCAACCTTGTGGGTGCTTGCAGGTGGGGTGTTGATTGCAGCCGTTTTTGAGTTTGTGTTACGCATTGCACGGGTTTATTTGTCAGACATTATTGGTAAACGCGCAGATCTCAAGATTTCAGACCGCGTCTTTGGTCATGCACTACGTATTCGAAATAAAGATCGTGCCCGCTCAACGGGTTCGTTCATATCACAGATTCGTGAACTCGAAGGTGTTCGTGAGTTGGTGACCTCAACAACAATCAGTGCAATTGCAGATTTACCATTTTTCTTCCTATTTTTAGCGATTTTCTGGATTATTGGCGGCAACATCTTTTGGGTGATGTTACTGGTTGTACCACTGATGATTATTCCTGGGTTCTTGGTGCAGAAAAAGTTAGCTCATTTAGCCACTGAAGGGATGCGTGAATCTGCAATTCGCAACGCAATTTTGGTCGAGGCGGTTCAAGGTATTGAGGACATCAAGTTATTACGTGCTGAAGCCAGATTTCAAAATCAATGGAATCACATGAATGAAGTGTCTGCAGATGTCAGTATGCGTCAACGTAAAATCGTGGGTTGGTTAAATGCTTGGACACAAAAAATTCAAGGACTGACCTATGCGATTGTGGTTTTAGTGGGGTGTTTTGCGGTGATGAAAGGGGATATGACCACTGGGGCATTGGTGGCGTGTTCGATTTTATCTTCACGTATGCTTGCGCCAATTTCACAAATCACAGGTGTATTAGGTCGTTGGCAACAAGCCAAAGTGGCTAAAAATGGTTTAGATGAGCTGATGCAAAAGCCAGTAGACCGTCCTGATCGAGCACAATTGATTCAGCGTAAAGTCCTCTCAGGTGATTATGATTTTAAAGGTGTGATATTTAAATATACTGAAGATGATCCACGCCCAACTTTAGTCATTCCACAGTTAAAAATTCAGGCAGGTGAAAAAGTTGCAATTCTTGGACGTAATGGGGCAGGGAAATCTAGCTTATTACAGTTACTTTCAGGAATGCAATTGCCAGTACAGGGCAAGATCAGTTTGGATGGTGTCGATCAATCTTTACTTGATCCCGATGATATTCGCCGTGATATGGCATTACTAAATCAAAACGCGCATTTGTTCTTTGGCACCATTCGTGAAAATTTAACTCTGGGTGCACCATTAGCAAGCAATGATGAAATTATCCAAGCCTTAAAAATCACCAATGCTTTAGAAATCGTGGAACAAAAAAAGGAAGGCCTAGATCATCTTATTCTTGAGGGTGGTGTGGGGTTCTCTGGAGGACAGAAACAAGCACTGTTACTCACACGATTATTGCTCCGAAATCCAAATATTGTGTTATTGGATGAACCGACTGCTTCGATTGATGATGTTTCTGAAAAAGTGTTGATCCAGCATTTAAAAGAATGGTTAGGTCATCGGACTTTAGTGGTTGCGACGCATCGTCCTGCGGTTTTGCAACTTGTTGATCGTATTATCGTTGTACATGAAGGTAAGATTATCAAAGATGGGCCACGTGATGCCATTTTGAATCCTGCCCAGCAGGCAAATGCAGGAGGGACTTCAACATGAGCCAAGAAAAAAATGACCAAAATATCACAGCTCAAGATGCTGAACCTGCTCAAGTTGATCATGTCTCCAATGTGTTACAACGGCCAACTAATCCCTCTGCATTAAAGTTTTCAGAACCGCCTTTACCGAAATCCACATTTATTATTTGGATCGTTGCAATTGGCTTGTTGGCTTTCTTAATTTGGGCTTGTGCATTTAAATTGGAAGAAGTTTCTACAGGAACGGGTAAGGTTGTTCCGTCATCAAAAGAACAGACGATTCAATCTTTAGATGGTGGTGTGTTGACCAGCTTAGATGTCAAAGAGGGAGACATTATTCAAAAGGGGCAGACGCTTGCGCAAATTGATCCTACTCGATTTGAGTCACAAGTGGGTGAAAGCCAAATGAAATTACTTGCCACACTGGCCACTGCATCACGTTTAGAAGCTGAAGTAAATGGGACAGCGATCAAGTTTCCAAAACAGGTTTTGGCCGTTCCTGCGTTAGTGAGAGAAGAAAGTGCACTGTATAGTTCGCGTCGTGCAAATTTAGACGAATCAATTACTGGTTTAAAACATGCATTATCTTTGGTTCAAAATGAATTGCAAATGACACAACCTTTGGTGGCAAAAGGCGCTGCTTCTGAAGTTGAAGTGCTACGCTTAAAACGAGATATCAATAATTTTGAAAATCAAATCAATGATAAGCGTAATGACTACTATGTAAAGTCACGTGAAGAATTGGCAAAAGCCAACGCTGATATTCAGTCATTACAGCAAGTTGTTGCTGGTCGTAATGATTCAGTGACACGCTCTACTTTTAAAGCACCAGTACGTGGTGTGGTTAAAGAAATTGCGGTGACAACCATTGGTGGCGTTATTCCACAAAATGGCAAATTGATGACTATTGTACCGATTGATGAGCAGTTATTAATTGAAGCGCGGATTTCGCCACGAGATATTGCGTTTATTCACCCTGGTCAACCTGCATTGGTAAAAATCACAGCATATGATTATTCAATTTATGGTGGCTTGGAAGGGAAAGTGACAGTGATTTCTCCTGATACCATCCGTGATGAAGTTAAACAAGATCAGTTTTACTATCGAGTCTATATTCGTACAGATAAAGATAAGTTGACCAATAAAGCGGGTAAATCCTTTTCAATAACGCCAGGTATGGTGGCAACGGTAGATATTCGTACTGGTCAAAAAACAATTATTGAATATTTGTTGAAACCATTTAACAAAGCCAAAGAGGCTTTAAGAGAAAGATAATTGCATCATGTGGTGATTATTTTAAAAAACCAATCTTCGGATTGGTTTTTTTGTGCTTTTACCGTTTTGTGATCAACACACTGATTGAGTGAATACAGCATAAAGTGTGTAAGTATATTTTGATGATTTATAAATTAATAATGCAAAAAAAGCCCCAATCTTTCGATCAGGGCTTTTAAATTTGGAGCGGGAAAGGAGACTCGAACTCCCGACCCCAACCTTGGCAAGGTTATGCTCTACCAACTGAGCTATTCCCGCGGAGTCTGTCCAATTTTTTAAATAAAAAACTGAATAAAAAAATTTTGGAGCGGGAAAGGAGACTCGAACTCCCGACCCCAACCTTGGCAAGGTTATGCTCTACCAACTGAGCTATTCCCGCGGAGTCTGTCCAATTTTTTAAATAAAAAACTGAATAAAAAAATTTGAGCGGGAAAGGAGACTCGAACTCCCGACCCCAACCTTGGCAAGGTTATGCTCTACCAACTGAGCTATTCCCGCATGCGGTGTATAATACATCAACAGATGGTAGGGTCAAGATTTTTCTGCAAAGGAAAACACTAATTGCATAAAATAAAGACATTTTTATGAAAAAAAATCAAAATTTAATTTAAAAAAATCAAATCGAACAGCAAAAGCTTTGTTGAACACTCAGCGATGCTCAAAGAATCCGCTATACTATGTCATTCATCCATTGATCGATCTCTAAGGAATCAGCATGAGTTTAGAACAACAATTGATTGAAAGTTTAAATCAACTTGAGCCATCACATTTAGAAGTGATCAATGAGTCTGCTGGTCATGGTGGGTATTTTCCTGGAAAAGAGTCGCATTTTAAGGTGATCATTGTCAGTGAACAATTTGCAGGGTTACGTTTGGTACAACGCCACCAAAAAGTGTACGCAGAAGCCAAAGACTTACTCAGTCCTGGAAAAATTCATGCCTTAGCGATCCATGCTTATCTTCCAAGTGAGTGGCAAGGTCAAGCACCAGCAAGCCCAGAATGCGCTCACGCACCTAAAGTATAAAGTGCAGAGTAATTTAAAATGGATATACATTTGCTGATCAAAATCATTCACATGACCAGTGTTGCATTATTGATACTGGTTTTTGTTTTACGCGCTTCAACATTATTTATTAGAACACACAACCAGCAGCCGAATCCTAAAGGGCGGGTGGCTTTTGTTGCCTTGCAACATCTTTCCCTCACGTTGGTTATATTTACAGGTCTAACTTTATTTATCATGAATGAGTTTAAAGTGCAGCCTTGGTTCTATGCGAAAATTATTTTGTTTATGGTTTTCCTTTCCTCACAAATAAAAGCCTATAAAAAGGATGACACTATTCTTTTGGCACAACGTCGAGCGGGTTTAGTGATTGGCGGAATTGCTTTACTTGCAACTTTAGTTTTGGTGGTGCTTAAACCAGTTTTTAGCTGATTGTTAGACATGAATTTCACACTTGGAGAGTGTCTAGGTTAAACTAGATACAAGTTTAAAAATAATGATAGCTTGGGGAACTTGTATGCTAACTCGTGTGGTATTTAACCAAAAAGGCGGTGTGGGAAAATCAAGTATTACAGTGAATCTTGCTGCGATTAGTGCATATCAGGGTTTTAAAACTCTGGTAATTGATTTAGATCCTCAAGCAAATTCAAGCCAATATCTTTTGGGTGATGACGCCACCTATTCGGCTGAAAAAACCGCATTAGAACCCAATATTGAAAATTTTTTTAATGATGTGCTGGGGAATCATCAACAAAAAGGATTGATTGGTAATGCCATTGGTAGTCTTTTAAAAACAAAAAATAAAGGTTTCGAGCAATATATTCATCGTTCACCGTTTAAAGATTTGGATGTATTACCCGCTAGTCCCACTTTAGGTGAGTTAGAGCATGCGTTAGAATCAAAGCATAAAATTTATAAGTTACGTGATGCGATTCAGACTTTAACCAGCCAATATGATCGTATTTATATTGATACACCGCCAGCATTTAACTTTTTTACCTTATCAGCACTGATCTCAGCGGAACGTGTCCTGATTCCGTTTGATTGTGATGTATTTTCAAAACGTGCATTACAGACCCTCATTGAAAATGTTATCGAAACTCAAGATGACCATAATGATCGACTTGAAATTGAAGGGATTGTGGTCAATCAATATCAAGCTCAGGCTAAATTGCCACGTGAAGTAGTACAACAGCTTAAAGATGAAGGTTTACCTGTTTTAGAAAATATGTTGCCACCTTCAGTATTAATGAAAGAATCGCATCATAAAAATCTACCATTAATTCATTTGGCTACAGATCATAAATTGACTCAAGCCTATCAATCATTGTTCAATGAGATTGATAAAAAATAATTTCGAGATCGTGATGAAATCATTGAAAATGACTTCTGTTAAATTATCAGTCGTTGCTTTAACGACAATGGTCGTATCTGCTTGTACGACGACGGTTAAACCTACATATGTATCGCCTACGCAATATCAGGCAATGAACTGTATGCAATTGAATACAGAATTTAACCGTATCCAACAATACATTAATAATGGTGTACAACCTGCGAAACGTACAGGCGTGGGTGTTGGATTAGGCGTCGGTGGTGGTTGGGGCAGCGGTGGCTGGGGTTGGGGCATTGGTCCAAGTATTTCTGTAAATTTAGGGCAATCTTCAAATACCAAAAATACTGAGCTTTCCCGATTGTATGGTGAACAAGATGCCCTTTCACAGGCAGCTCAATTTAAAAATTGTCCTTATGTCCCTAAGCGTCAGGATGTCAAAAAATAACTGTTTTGATGTTATATAAAAAGCCGATTTTAGAAATCGGCTTTTTATCACTTTTAACATAGTGTTTATTAATTGTTGGGCATTTTATTTTTATTAAAAAATTTATGACGTATATAGCCAATAATACCAGGCAAGACACTCAAAATAATGATACCGAAAACCAAATGGGTAAAATTATCTTTCACAATCGGCATATTACCGAATAAATAACCCAAAGTAATAAACGAGCCAACCCAGCAAATTGCACCGACTGCATTATAAGTTAGGAAATACTTATAATTCATGCTTCCTGCACCCGCGACAAAGGGTGCAAAAGTACGGGCAAAAGGGATAAAGCGGGCAAAAATAATGGTTTTTCCACCATGTTTTTCAAAAAATTGTGATGTTTTCAACAAGTGTTGTTTGTTGATAAATTTAGAATCAATTTCAAAAACACGAGGTCCAACATATTTCCCAATATGATAATTGAGGGTATCACCAAGAACTGCCGCAATAAATAGCAGAAGAATTAAAACCATAGGATCCATTGCACCCGTGGAGGCTGCTAAAGCACCCGCGGCAAAAAGTAAGCTATCCCCGGGCAGGAAAGGCATCACCACTAGACCTGTTTCAACAAAAATAATCAGGAATAAAATTCCATACACCCAGATACCATAATTTCTAATAAATTCAAATAGGTGTTCATCTACGTGCAAAATAAAGTCAATCAGATCCATAAGGAAGAAACTATGCGAATTGGTGCACAAATCCTAGCAGTGTGAGTTATGAAAGTCAGTATTAAAAAGTAATTTTTTAAAACTTATTATTGTTCTTAATTTGCAACGATGAGTTTAGTTTTTAAGTATTTAACTTGAAATGTTTAGTGATTAATATGTATACATCTTCAGAACGAAATACAATTTAGGTCACAGCATGTTTAATCCAAATATCGTTGTTAAAAATATTGTGAATCAACCCACCGCGAATGCGATCATTGCATTGATTGCGCGTATTCTTATGGCATATATTTTTATTGTTGCAGGCTGGGGCAAAATCACGGCTTACAGCGCAACTGTCGGTTATATGGAACCAATGGGTGTACCAGGTGCCATGTTACCTTTGACCATTCTGGTTGAGTTTGGTGGTGGTTTGGCATTGCTATTTGGTTTTCAGGCACGCTTTGCAGCATTTGGTTTAGGTATATTTAGTTTGATTACTGCGTTGTTATTTCATGGTGGTGAAGCAGATGCAATTAATTTTATGAAAAACTTTGCAATGGCAGGCGGTTTGTTTTTCTTGATGTTGCATGGTGCAGGGAAATTGAGTGTCGATCATGTAATAGAAAAATAATTTAAACATAAATACAGTTTTGAAAAGTCAGATCTCTATCTGGCTTTTGTGTGTGTTTATTTAGCGCCATTCAAATGGTTCACTTGGTGTATGCTATTTAAAAATATTCAATTCATTTTTAACAATGACTCCCAGTGAACTGATTGGCATCATTAAAGCCAAAATGAATCTATAAGCTGATTATTTAAAATGATTTTTTAGAAAGCAAAGTAACTTGATTGAATGGAGTGCGTACGGCTTATAAAAATGATAGAATATGGCGCTTATATTCGTTTGCCTGCATAGTTGTTGACTCATGACTACCAATACTCAAATTACTGAAGATCGTATCCTTATCTTGGATTTCGGTTCTCAATATAGCCAGCTTATTGCACGCCGTGTACGTGAAGCTGGTGTATATTCTGAAATGTATGCTTTTGATATGTCTGAAGAAGACATTCGCGCGTTTAATCCGAACGGTATCATCTTGTCTGGTGGTCCTGAAAGTGTGCATGAGCAAGGTAGTCCACGTGCGCCAGAAGTTGTGTTCAACTTGGGTGTACCTGTATTGGGGATCTGCTATGGTCTGCAAACCATGTCAGAACAACTTGGCGGTAAAGTAGAGCCAGGTACAGTACATGAATTTGGTTATGCTGCGGTTGACGTTTTAGTACGTGATCAATTGCTTGGTGATTTAAATGATGGTGATGACAAACTCAATGTTTGGATGAGCCACGGTGACAAAGTTTCTGCGATTCCAGCAGGCTTTAAAGTGACTGCAAGCACACCAAGCTGCCCATTTGCTGCAGTGAGTGATGAAACGCGCCGTTTCTACGGGGTGCAATTCCACCCAGAAGTGACACATACTGCCAAAGGCGCAGAATTACTGTCTAACTTCGTTCACAGCATTTGTGGTTGCCGTAATCTTTGGAATTCTGAAAACATTATTGATTTACGTGTTGAACAATTACGTGAACAAATTGGTGATCAAAAAGTTCTTTTAGGTCTTTCAGGTGGTGTTGACTCATCTGTGGTTGCAGCATTGTTGCATAAAGCAATCGGCGATCAACTGACCTGTGTATTCGTAGACAATGGCTTACTTCGTTTAAATGAAGGCGAGCAAGTGATGGACATGTTTGCGAAAAACATGGGGATCCGTGTGATTCGTGCGGATGCAGAAGAGCGTTTCTTATCTGCACTTGCTGGTGAAGTTGATCCTGAGAAAAAACGTAAAATTATTGGTCGTGAATTCATCGAAGTTTTTGCTGAAGAAGCGCGTAAGCTTGATGGCGTAAACTTCCTTGCGCAAGGTACGATTTACCCTGACGTGATTGAATCTGCGGCAACTAAAAATGGTAAAGCGCATGTGATTAAGTCACATCATAATGTGGGTGGTTTACCTGAAGATTTAGCTTTTGAATTGGTTGAGCCAATTCGTGATCTATTTAAAGATGAAGTACGTCGTTTAGGTACAACTTTAGGTTTACCACATGAAATGCTTTATCGTCATCCATTCCCTGGTCCAGGTTTGGGCGTGCGTATCTTGGGTGAAGTGAAAAAAGAATATGCTGATATTCTTCGTCTTGCTGATGACATCTTTATGCAAGAGCTTCGTGCAAGTGGTTGGTATGACAAAACTGCTCAAGCATTTGCAGTATTCCAACCTGTGAAATCGGTAGGTGTTGTAGGTGATGGCCGTCGTTATGCATGGGTCATTGCACTTCGTGCCGTGGAAACTGTTGACTTTATGACAGCTCGTTTTGCGCATCTTCCATATGAGTTGGTTGATAAAATCTCGACACGTATCATGAATGAAATTAAAGATGTTTCTCGTGTGGTGTATGACGTTTCTTCTAAACCACCAGCAACAATTGAATGGGAGTAATTCAGGGATTTCAAGAAGCGAAGCTTCTTGCCTGAATTACGCCAAGGGCTTTATACTTGGTAGAATTTGATAAATTACTTTTAAAAAGAGCACTTAGGTGCTCTTTTTTTTATATAATTGAAAAATGAAAGACCTATTAGAGTAATTATGTATACCCACTATGATTTGATGTTACCACTACTTAAAATTATGCAGTCAAATGATGTGACTTATAGTTTAAAAGAGGCGTATGAAGCCCTGATTCTTGAATTAAATTGTTCTGACGAAGAAATAAATGAAACGATGGAAGATGGTCGAAATGTTATTTTTTATCGGTTACAGTGGGCGAAAACCTATTTAAAAAAAGCTGAGTTTATTGAATATCCTCAAAAAGCACATTTTAAGTTATCTGATCTTGGTAGAAATATAAATCTCAAAAATCTCAAAAAGCTGGATCGAAAGTATCTCTCTCAATTTGATTCATTTAATGAGTTTAGAAAAATAAATCCCAAAGTTGAAAAAGAGCAAAAGAAAGAGGATATTCTGGAAATAAATTTAAGCTCAGATGAGCTGACTCCGCCAGAAATAATCACTCAACAATCTAATTTATTAAAAAATGATTTAAAGATAGATCTACTTAATTTAATTAAAAGTAACTCACCTCAATTTTTTGAAATATTAGTTGTCGATTTATTGGTTGCTATGGGCTATGGCGGCTCGCATCAAGATGCGGCCCAAGCTATTGGTAAAACAAGTGATGGTGGGATTGATGGAATTATTAGTGAAGACCGTTTAGGTCTAGATAAAATTTATATTCAAGCCAAGCGTTGGGAAAATACTGTTGGAAGACCGGATATTCAACAATTTAAAGGCGCTTTAGCAGATCAAGTTGCTAAAAAAGGGGTATTCATTACAACCTCAAATTTTAGTAAAGAGGCTGTTGAATCTGCAAAAAAATCGGGAATTGTTTTAATTGATGGAGATAAATTGACTTCTTTAATGATTGAATTTGGTTTAGGAGTTCAGGTTGAAAGAAGCTTTAATATTTATAAGATAGATCAAGATCGGTTTGATGAAGACAATTTTTAGAAGTGTCTAAAAGAATTTTAATATTCTGACATTTACTACAAATTTACTAAAACGTATTGAATTAATGATTTATACACCTATAAAAAAGCCAGTCAATTGACTGGCTTTTGTTGCTCCAAAAGAGCGATTGCTAAATAGATTTAAACTTAGAAACGGTATCCAGCACGAACGCCGTAAGTGTTGTAGTCATCACCAAAACCTACACGACCTTCTAAGCTAACATTTTGATTAAAGAATTTCTTCGCAGAAATACCCCATTCATCACGATCAGTTAAATCATTGTTGTAGTAGTCAGCACCTACACTTAAGGTCTTATCTAAATACAAGTCACCACGTACTTTGTACTCATCCAAGTCACCGAATGCACCAAAAGCTTCAAAGTTAGCGTCATATTGACCTACTTTAGTTACATATTTAGCACGTACAGTTGGGTCTGCGCCGTCATCACCATCTTTAACATCATAACCTGTCACACCAAGTGCAAGTAATAAACCAGGAGCTGGTAAATAACCCACTTCAGCGCCATAAGTTGTTACTTTATTGTCGATGTTGGTGTTATCAACTTCAAGTTCATCACGACCTACACGACCACTTACATAGAAGTCTGAGTTAGGTACGTAGTATTCAAGACCTGCACCGTATTGGCTGTCTTTTACACCATCATTTTTAGCATAATTTACATTGGCTTTTACATTACTTGCGCGATCTAAGAATGCAGCCTCATTAAGCGGTGAATTACGAGTTTGTACTGGTTTAAAATAATAAGTACCATCTACACCAAAGCTATGAGTTGCATCAAAATTATCTGGATCATTATATGTATATGAACCACCAACTTCGGCTTGGTAAGCATGTGCAGTGCCAGTTAAAGCGGCTACGGAAAAGATTGCAGATGCGATTGCTAATTTTTTCATGGAATTCGCCCCTATGAAGAATTGATTGATTTATACATGTTTGGTTACAATTTCGAGTCTAGGGCAAATATGAAAATCGTCAACCACGCTATAGTAACTGAAATGTAATATTGGTGAGTTTGTGTAACAAAATTTATTTAACTTATTGAAAATAAATGTATAAAACTTATGTTTTGTTTTATTAAAATTGTGTAGATAGTGTGGATATTGGTACGCTTTGAGTAAGGCTTGGACATAATTAGTAATAAAAAAGTATTCGGAAATTAAAATACTTTTAAGTAAATGATCAATTGTAGAGTTTATCAACACAAGCTTTGACTACGATATGACGATTTTTCTGATTGCAAAAAAATCAATGCATTTCACTTCTCTTGTTATAGCGTTATTGAGCTATAGATGGATCTATAAAATCCCATATCTCAACTTTTTCCACTCTGTGGTAGAATGCCTGCGAATTAAAAGACGTCAAATGTGAGATTAAAACTCGTGGAAATTAATCCTTATCTAGTTCAGCTAAAAGACTTAAATGACCGTGGTCTAACACTACGGGGGTATCTTTGACTACGATCTAAAGAAAGAGCGTTTAGAAGAGGTTCTCCGCGAGTTAGAAGATCCAGCGATCTGGAATGATCAAAGCCGTGCACAGGCGATGGCAAAAGAAAAAGGCGAGCTTGAAAACGTGATCAACGTTTTAGAAGGCTTGGCGACACAGCTTGATGATGCACAAGCGATGCTTGATCTTGCTGTTGAAGCAGATGATGAAAGCTTATTGGCAGATGTTCAGTCGGAATTGACTGCAGCGGAAGAAGAGTTAGCAAAACTTGAATTCCGTCGTATGTTTAGTAATCCAATGGACCCAAATCCATGTTATGTGGAAATTCAAGCGGGTTCCGGCGGTACAGAAGCACAAGATTGGGCTTCAATGCTGTTACGTATGTATATGCGTTGGATCGAACGTCATGGCTTTAAAGCAGAATTAATGGAAGAATCAGATGGTGATGTTGCAGGGATTAAATCTGCAACAATCCGTGTTGAAGGCGAGTATGCTTATGGTTGGTTACGTACCGAATCTGGCGTACATCGTTTAGTACGTAAGTCACCATTTGACTCAGGTAATCGCCGTCATACCTCATTCTCGGCAGTATTTGTATCGCCTGAAGTGGACGATAATATTGAGATTGATATTAATCCTGCTGACGTACGAACAGATACATATCGTGCATCTGGTGCAGGCGGTCAGCATATTAACAAAACTGACTCAGCAGTACGTTTGACTCACGCACCAACTGGGATTGTGGTGGCATGCCAGAATCAGCGTTCACAACATGCAAACCGTGATCATGCTTGGAAACAGTTACGTGCAAAATTGTACGAACTGGAAATGAGTAAACGTAATGAAGCTGCTCAAGCACTTGAAGATTCAAAGTCGGATATCGGCTGGGGCAGTCAGATTCGTTCATATGTACTGGATGACTCTCGTATTAAAGATTTGCGTACTGGTGTTGAGAACTCGAACACGGGTGCAGTATTGGATGGCGATCTAGATAAATTTATTGAAGCCAGCTTAAAACAAGGTCTTTAATTTAAATTTTTAACAAAAGCAAAGCTTTATTCATATTTTTGTAATATATCTAAAAAAATCGATATTAAAATCGAAAAAATACGATATATTAGATGCAAAGATGCTGAATGGAGCTTTGCTCTGAATTGAATGTGTCTAAGATGGATATTGATTTAATTTCTAAAGCATTAGCGAATCCGACTCGCCGACAAATTTTGGAATGGCTCAAGAAGCCACAACAATATTTGTCGGAAGAGCAGTGCGGTGGCTTTGGTCGTGGTGTCTGTGCAGGGAATATCGAGAAGCTCGGTAATGTCTCTCAATCTACGATGTCAAATCATTTGTCTGTTTTGCAACAGTCAGGATTAATTCAGGCCGAAAAGTATGGGCAATGGTCATATTTCTCGCGTAATGAAGCTCTCATTCAGCAATATATTGATTATCTACAAAACTCGCTTTAACGCCTGATCTCAATCAGAAAGCGAGTGATGAGGCAAATATGGCTGAACTTAACTCTCCCCTTGTACTTGGCGATCTACATTTAAAAAATCGTGTCGTGATGGCGCCTTTAACCCGTAGCCGTGCTACCGCTGATCGGGTACCCACAGCAATCATGGCTGAACACTATGCACAGCGTGCCAGTGCGGGTTTAATCATTTCTGAAGCAACAGTGATTTCTGAACAAGCCAATGGCTATTTAAATACACCAGGGCTATTTACCGATGCACAGGTTGAAGGTTGGAAGTCTGTAACCCAAGCAGTTCATGATCAAGGTGGCTTGATTGTGGCGCAGTTATGGCATGTGGGACGTGTCTCACATCCAGATCTACTCGATGGTGAAACGCCTGTATCTGCAAGTGCAATACAACAAGCAGGACAAGTCAGCTTACTACGTCCAAAACGTGAATATGTCGTGCCACGCCCTTTGGAAATCTCCGAAATTCAAACCATCACTGAACAGTTTAAACAGGCTGCAATTAAAGCCAAAGCGGCTGGTTTTGATGGCGTTGAATTACATGCAGCCAATGGCTACCTGATTGATCAATTCTTACAAAGCTCAACCAATCATCGTGAAGATGAATATGGTGGTTCTGTTGAAAACCGTGCACGTCTTTTACTTGAAGTGATGGATGCTTTAATTGAAGTATGGGGCGCAGGCCGTGTGGGCATACATTTAGCGCCTCGTGGTGATGAGCATGATATGGGTGATGCTGATCCACGTGAAACCTTTGGTTATGTCTTGGAACAATTGGGTAAGCGTAAAGTTGCGTTCTTCTTTACACGTGAATATTTAGCCGATGACAGTATCAGTGAATATATGAAACAACGTTCAAACGGTGTGCCATATATTGCCAATATGCGTTTAAGCCGTGAGGATGCCATCAAACTCTTGGCATCAGGTCAAGCAGATGCTGTGTCTTTCGGCAAGGCTTATATTGCCAATCCTGATTTGTATGAGCGTTTGATTCAAGATGCACCTTTAAATGAATTGGTGTTCGAAAATATGATTGGTTCACAAACTGCAGAAGGCTATATTGATTATCCTGCTTTAGTATAATATTGAGACTATATGCTCTGTTAGTATGCATGGAATACATTCCACATCGTATATTCAAAGGCTTAGTCTTTGAATATTTGACCACTACAGCGCTGATCCAGTGGATGGCGATATGGATATCGCCATTGGTTAAGGCGTACAACATAGTTCTTAACCAAAAACCGTTTTTCATCCCTGCAAAGCCAAGTTTTGCCAGCGTTATTGCTGGTTGATAGATCAGATTTGCTCTAGCATAAGGTCTAGTACCATGCTGACAACAAATCGTTAAATATTATTCATTAACAACTGAATATGGCTCTGTTATATTTGCCGATTCATCTATATTGAGACATTCTGCTTGGCTACTCCTTTTTGGTATAACACAGCACTTAAAATCGTTAAGCCTTTATATCAATGGCGTATCAAAAAGCGTGCGAAAGATAGCGCAGAATACCAACAAGAATGTGTTGAGAGATTTGGCCCCTTTCAAGATGTAAAGAATCAGCATGCCATTTGGTTTCATTGTGTTTCAGTCGGAGAAACCAATGCTGCTCAGCCTTTAATAGAACATTATTTAAAAGCAGGTCATAGTGTTTTAGTCACCAATACGACAAAAACAGGTCAAGCACGTGCCAAATCGTTATTCTTAAAAGCACCTTATCAAGCATTATTTCAAGCGGTATATTTGCCTGCCGATCAGCGCTATTTAGTTGCTGATTTTTATCAGAAATACCAACCCAAATTGCTGATTTTGGTTGAAACTGAACTATGGCCAAATCTTATTGACCAAGCTCAACAGTTTAAAGTGCCTTGTATTTTAGTGAATGCACGGCTTTCAGAAAAATCTGCCAAAGGCTATGCCAAAGTTCCAAGCCTAACCCGTCCAATGCTACAGAAATTAGATCAGTTATTGGCGCAAGATACTGCTACGCAACAACGATTTATAGATTTAGGTATGCCACAGGATAAAACACAAGTACTTGGAAGTATTAAATTTGATATTTCTGCACCTGAACAATTTATTCATAAAGCACAACAATTGCAGCAGCACTGGAATTTAGCAAATCGAAAAATCATCACCATCGCCAGTACACATGCACCTGAAGAAGAAAAATTATTTCTCGCATTTAAAACCTATTTAGAACAATATCCAGATTGGTTGTTGATTGTTGTTCCTCGCCATCCTGAACGTTTTGATGAGGTTTTTGCTGCTGCACAAAGTTTAAATTTAACCACACAGCGTCGTAGCTTAGAGCAAGCGATCGAGTCGAATACCCAAGTTTATTTGGCAGACAGTATGGGCGAAATGTGGCTGTGGTATGCATTGAGCCAAGCTTGTTTTGTTGGTGGATCGTTAAATGAACCCGGTGGTGGGCATAATATTTTAGAGGCTATGGTTTTAGATGTACCCACCGTAATTGGACCACATTATTTTAATTTTCAAGCGATTGTGGATGAGTTCTTACAGGCAGATGCCTTAAAAGTAGGGAAAACAGTCGATGAGGTGGTTCAGTTATTGGTGCGTTGTTTGGAAGATCAAGCTTTTGCCCAGCAGTTAAGCCAACATGCGATTGATGTTTTAAAGCGTAATAAGGGTTCTTTATACAAACATATTGCAGTGATTGATCAATATTTATAATTTATACATTGCTGATGAATAAACACCATTAGCTAAAAGTAAAACGAACCAGAATTTTATGAATATCGTCCTTCTTGATCCTCATCAAACACAAGCTGAAACTTGGACAATCAGTTCAAAAAGGCAAGTTGAACATTTGCACACACATCTTGCTGCGAAAGTCGGAGATATGCTTAAAGTTGGCGTTCGGGGTGCCAGTCGTTATTTAACTGAAATTGTTGATATTTCAGAACATACGATTTTTCTTCGACCGATTCAAGAAGAGCCTGTTCCAGCAAAATTGCCCGTAACTTTAATAGTGGCATTACCACGGCCCAAAGTTTTACGCCGTTTAATCATGGATGCGGTGACACTGGGGGTAGAAAAATTAATTTTAATTCATAGTTATCGGGTTGACAAAAGTTATTGGCAAAGTCCTTTTTTACAGCAAATTGATCATTACATCATCTTGGGATTAGAACAGGCAGGAGACACAATTGCTCCCGAAATTGAGCTATACAAACGCTTTAAACCCTTTGTTGAAGATGTCTTACCTAGCTTCATTACGCCACAGAATCCTGCTTATATTGCGCATCCGTATACCGAACAAAAAATGCCATTTGCTATCGATCATTCATGTACTGTGATCATTGGGCCTGAAGGTGGTTTTATACCTTACGAGGTAGATTTACTGATAAAAAACGGCTGCCAAGCAGTGAACTTAGGCAACCGTATTTTGCGTACTGAAACCGCGATCCCTTATGTATTGGGGCGTTTATTTAGCACGAGCTGATTCAATGTCATCCGCTGATGGATCACCGCGGTAAACTTTGACTTCCTGAACAGGATAGGGAATCGAAATATTATTATCCGCAAAGGCTTCAAGTACCCGTTCTTGAATTTCACTGATTGATGCTGCAGTAACCACTTGGGTGGTATCTACCCACCAACGAACGGTTAAATTGACAGAGAAATCCGCCAAAGCAGAAACATTCACAGTAAAGCCCGGCTGGCTTAAAATACGTTGGTCTTTATCAAGCAATTTAAGAATAATATCTTTGGCTTTCTGTACATCATCTTCATAACCAATCCCAACCACAAACTCACAACGACGGCGTTGGTAAGCGGTATTTACCGTCACGGCGCTGGTATACACAGTTGCGTTTGGAATCACGATACGTCGTCCATCAGGGGAACGTAAAAAAGTTGCACGAATTTGAATATCTTCAACAGTACCTTCCATATTGTTGACAATGATGTCATCACCAATCTTGAACGGTTCACCCAAAAGAATCAAAATTCCAGAAAGTAGATTTTGGAAAATATCTTTAAATGCAAAACCAATCGCGACCGAACCAATCCCCAAAGCACTCATCAGTTGAGCAGGAGTAAAGCCTGGAATTGCAATGACCATGGCAATTAAGAAACCAAAAAAGATAATTGCGGTACTGCCGACACGATTCAGTACCAGAACTAAATTTTGGCGCGTATAGGTACGGTTTTCGAGTGTTCTACGGACAAAGAATTTAAAAAGCTTAGACAGCAACCAGAAAATAGTGATGACGATCAGCGCAATACATAAATATGGCATACGCTCCCAAAAACCATCAACAAACTTATCGATGGTTGAGTATGCGTCTTTATATTTTTCAGTATGTTGAATCACTGTTTGTGCAGTTTTTTCGCCTGCAGAATGGATCAATTGAGTCGTGTCTTGCGCAACGGTACTCAATGCATTTGCTTCTTCAGCCACAATCATGTCCAATAAAATAATTGGCATATTTTGCCTGAAATTTCAAAGAAGTTAAGCTTTGATTACAGTTTTTCTTATGACGGACTATTAAAAATAATATTTGTGAATCAATATTCAACCCATGTTAGTGGATCATCAAGGAATGGGGTCTGTAGGCATTTCATAAATGGCTTGCGTTGTAGGTTAAAATTGAGCAGGCAAGGCATGAAACGAAGAGAATAGCGAGACTATTTTCGAGTTTCATAACGTAGGCTGAGATAATTTTAGCCACAACCCTGAGCAAGAACAAAGCACTGCTTTGTTTGCAGCGCAAGGCGCAGCGGGGGACTAGCGTGTTTTTTGCCGCTACGTCGTTACCTTGCGAAACGACGTTTCTCATCATTTAGAATGACTAAATTTCGTATTTCGCGCCTAGTATCGCCTAAAAAACACACGTAGTCGCAAACATAGACGAATTGTCAACAGACCCCAATTATCCTTAAAAATATTTAGTTCCTTTTTCAATGATTGTTGTTGGATTTTCAATTTCTCCAGTCCCCATCATAAATGACACTACGCTTAGAGAGGTCAATAAGCTGATGATAAAGCCTATTATCATGAGCCAAGCCATTAATTTTTCAATAAAAGTCGATGGGCGTGGGTGGCCAAAACGGTTGGCACGATTACAACCACGCGCAAAGAGTAAATACAGTAGAGTCAAGAATTGCACAATTGGAATCAGCAATAACAGAATAAACCAACCAGATTTATTACGATCATGCAGCCTGCGAATAATTACAACTATCATTGCATAAAAATAAAGACAGCTGAGTAAGAGGTAAGTGAACTGTCCTAATCCTGAAATCGAATTTATTGCATGTTGACTGAATTGCAGTGAATTTAAATTCACAATGCCAAAGACTAGACCGAGGGCAAGCAATGCAACAGTAAAAATGAGATGCAAGAATCCAAACCAAGCAATATAACTTAAGCGGTTAAAACGACCTTGAGTTGAAAGAGGATAATCTACCGGTGATACTTGATGCTTTGAAAAAAAAGTCGACGATTCTTGTATTTGCATGACAATCGTGTCCAGTTGAATGAGTTCGGTAAGGAAATGTTTTTTTCTGAAAAAAACCATATGCACTTCTGAATACAAATTATAAGATCAAAAAAACTCCATAGATATTGAAAATTCGAATATTTTGGCAAATGACTTAAGATTTTCCGATGGTTAAAGTGACCCCCGTGTCTACGACCAAAGCACAATTGTTAACCGAAATGCGCTATCGTAATACTGAAGACATGCAGCAAATAAAATCAAGAAAGTAGGCATACATCTCGTGATGAGGTGATACATCAAGGAAGCAGAATATGAATGAAATCTATCCAGTTCCAGAACAATTTGTAAAAACAGCAAGGACCAATGAACAAGAATACTTTGATCGTTATCAACAGTCAGTAGACCATCCAGATGAGTTTTGGGCAGAAGCTGCAAAGAAGTTAGACTGGATTAAGCCTTTCACCCAAGTAAAAAATACCAGCTACGACAAAGATAATTTTAAAATTGAATGGTTTGCAGATGGGCAACTGAATGTCAGTGCCAACTGTTTAGATCGTCATTTAAAAGAACACCCACTGAAACCAGCAATTATTTGGGAGGGGGATCATCCATCTCGTCATAAAATCATTTCTTTTGAAGAGCTACATGATGAAGTGTGTCGTTTTGCCAATGTCTTAAAGAAAAATGGAATCGGGAAAGGTGATCGAGTCATTTTGTATATGCCGATGATCCCTGAAGCGGCGATCGCCATGTTGGCCTGTACTCGAATAGGGGCAGTGCATTGTGTGGTATTTGGTGGGTTCTCTCCAGACTCATTGGCAAGTCGAATAGATGACAGTCAAGCTAAATTGGTGATTACAGCCGACCAAGGTATGCGTGGTGGTAAAACGATTCCTTTAAAAGAGAATGTAGATGCAGCATTGGCGTTGGATGGAACCACTTCCGTTGAAAAAATGATTGTGGTGCATCGAACAGGTCATCCAATAACAATGCAGGAGGGGCGTGACCTGTGGTATCACATGGAAATTATGACGGTCACAGATATCTGTCCGCCAGAACCGATGGATGCCGAAGATCCTTTATTTATTTTATATACGTCTGGATCAACAGGAAAGCCTAAAGGGGTGTTACATACTACGGGTGGTTATTTAACTTATGTAAATTCAACTTTCCGTGAAGTTTTTGATATTAAACAAGATGATGTGTTCTGGTGTACCGCAGATGTGGGTTGGATTACGGGGCATTCTTATGTGCTTTATGGACCATTATCCAATGGTACAACCACCGTCATGTCCGAAGGTATCCCACAATATCCAACATGGGCACGTACAGGTCATATTGTAGATAAGCATAACATTACCATTCTCTATACTGCACCAACAGCGATCCGCGCCATGATGCGTGAGGGTGATGCTTTTGTGCGTGAAAGTGACCGTAGCAGTTTGCGTCTATTGGGTACCGTGGGTGAGCCGATTAATCCAGAAGCATGGAATTGGTACTATACCGTTGTGGGTGAAAGCCGTTGTCCAATTGTGGATACATGGTGGCAAACTGAAACAGGTGGTATTTTAATTTCCCCACTACCTGGTGCAACTCCACTTAAACCAGGTTCGGCAACTCGTCCGTTATTTGGTGTACAACCTGCATTGGTTGATGCTGAGGGTCAAGAACTCGAAGGTGAAGCAGAAGGCAATTTGATTATTAAGAATTCTTGGCCGGGGCAAATGCGGACCATTTGGGGTGATCCTGAGCGATTTATTGAAGCGTATTTCTCAACTTATCCGGGAAGTTATTTTACTGGTGACGGTGCGCGTCGTGATAAAGATGGTTATTACTGGATTACGGGTCGTGTAGATGATGTTCTGAATGTTTCAGGTCACCGGTTGGGCACTGCTGAAATTGAAAGTGCATTGGTTGCGCATGCAAAAGTTGCTGAATCAGCAGTTGTTGGTATGCCACATGAGATTAAAGGGCAAGGGATAGCGGCCTATGTGACCTTGCAGGCGGGTGAAGCTGAAACTGAAGAATTACGTAAAGAATTGGTCAGTTGGGTACGTAAAGTGCTGGGACCTGTGGCAACACCTGATGCAATTTATTGGGCACCTGCTTTGCCAAAAACCCGTTCTGGAAAAATCATGCGACGCATTTTAAGAAAAATTGCTGCCAATGAGCTAGATAGTTTAGGCGATACTTCTACTTTGGCTGATCCAGGTGTGGTAGATCAGTTAATTACGGAGGTTAAGGCCAATTCTTAATGTTTGAAGTCTCTTGATTTTGCTAGCCAAAAGTTGAATACCGTTATAGAAATTCTAGCGGTATTTTTTGTTATTGATTTTCAAACCACAGAATAAGTAATGCAGGCATTGAGATAAGGAAATCTTACTTGATTTGATAAGCTCAAGGCACTGGGAATAAGAGTAAATATGATGAATGCACCTCAACAGGCGTTAAACCTTTCTGCTTTAACAACGGCAAAGCAATTGGCAGAACAATTTGCGCAGACTGCTGCTGAGCGTGATAAAGCAGGTGGTAATCCGAAGCTGGAACGGGATTTGATTCGTCAAAGTGGTTTATTGGGACTGTCTATTCCACAACAATATGGCGGGCAAGGAGCAAACTGGAAAACAATTTTCCAGACCATTCAAAGTATTGCACAAGTCGATAGTTCCTTAGCACATGTATATGGCTTTCATCATTTACTAATCGCCACTGTGCAGTTATTTGCTCAGCCTGAACAATATTCGTCATGGTTTGAACACACCGCCCGCAATAACTTGTTTTGGGGTAATACTTTAAACCCTTTAGATCAGCGCACGAAGGTACAACAACTCACTGAGAACGACTTTATTTTTCATGGTGATAAAAGCTTTTGCTCAGGATCAATAGATTCAGACATACTGCTTTGTTCGGGCTTTAATGATGCTGGAAAATTACTGATAGCTGTGATCCCAACATGTCGAGAAGGGGTAAGTTTTTTAGGTGATTGGAATAATATGGGGCAGCGTCAAACAGATAGCGGTACCAGTCATTTTGAACAGGTCAAAATTCACAAAGATGAGTTACTGTTAAATCCAGGACCATTAAGTACACCTTACTCCAGTTTACGACCTTTGATTGCACAATTGATTTTTGTGCATCTGTTTTTAGGCGTTGCTGAAGGTGCCTTTGACCTTGCGCGACAAACAATAAAAAGTCAGAAAGCATGGTCAACGTCTTTGGCTGAAAATGCGGTGAATGATCCGTTTAACCAGAAGCATTTTGCTGAGTTTTATGTACAGCTTGAAAGTGTACGTTTACTTGCCGATAAAGCCATTGCAGCATTGCAAACGGCTTGGAATATTGGTGAGCAATTAACAGCAGAACAACGTGGTGAAGTCTCAATTGCCATTGCGACTGCAAAAATTGCTGCAACCAATAGCTCACTGTTTATAACGCAGAATATTTTTCAAGTGATGGGTGCCAGAGCGACAACAGCCAAATTGAATTTAGATCGTTTTTGGCGAAATGTCCGTACTCAGACTTTGCATGATCCGATTGATTATAAGTATCAGGAAGTAGGGGAATGGGTATTGACTGGAAAAGTGCCCGATCCAAGTTTTTACGCTTGAACCTAAGCCGACCGATGCCATTTTATAGAAGTTCATTCTTAGCGCTTTAGCGTTGGTATTGCCTTATCTTAGATTGAAAAATCTGTGTTGGATAAGGGGTAGGTTATACCCCTACCAACAGCGACAATTATGTTGCCATGCAATAGATACAGTATGAATGATTTAACAATGTACAAAGCAAAAGCCTAGCCAGATCTGACATGTTTCAGCATCAAGGATTGGATTTTTGCTTTAAGCTATTGAGCACTTCATACGCTGCCTTAATTCGCTCAGCATTGGGGATTTTTTTGTTCATCAACATCACCAAGCCAAAGTTCTCTTGTGGAATATAAATCACATATGTCCCAAAACCATTGGTGGAGCCAGTTTTATGAAAGACTCTTGAACCAGTCTTCACGAGGGTTTTTTCAACAGGGTTGGATTGAATCACAACCCGATCAGAGTTGCTTTCTAATAGTGTGTTTAATGTTGCTGGGTAGCTGAACGATTCCCAGCCAAGGGCTTGGGTCATACCACCCATTTTAAAGTAACCAGTATGTGTCGCTAGAATTGCGGGTTTAATCGCTGCTTTGGCTTGATCTGGATTTAAGTTTAAATTTAAAAAATGTAGCATGTCCGGTAGGCTAGATTTTACACCATAGGCCTGCGCATCAAAAGCGCCAGCAGTGACCCGAAGCGGGTGATTATTTTGATCATAACCAAAGGCATAGTTGCCTTGTTGTGCTTTAGGAACTTGGACATAAGTATGTTGGAGTTCTAGTTTGGGGAAGATCACTTGTTCTAATAAAGCGCTAAAAGGCATGTTCATGGCTTTAGCGGTCGCTTCACCGAATAAGCCTATGCTTGGATTAGAATATTGTCGAAATTGACCAATCGGGTTTTTGACTTTCCAATCTTGAAAATATTTAAGTGTTTGCGCATCTGTTTTTATTTGATCAGGAAATTGCAATGGAAGATTACCACTGGTATAGGTGGCCAATTCTAAGAGTGTGACTTGATTAATGTCTGAGTTTTTTAATGTGGGTATATATTTACCGGGATGGTCTTGAAGAGAAATTTTGCCTAAATTTTGTGCATAAGTACCTGCTGTTACAGTAAAAATCTTACTGACTGAACCTAGTTCAAAAAGAGTATTTTTATTTACGGCTTTTGCATTCGCAAGTGATTGTACGCCGTAGTATTTTTCATAACTTTTTCCGTTATACAAAATACCTATTGCCATACCGGGCACTGCATAAGTTTTCATTAATGGCTGAAATGCAGTATTCATCGCAGTTTCAACCTTTATAGACGTTGCAGGTATCTCGTTGGCGTTTACATAGGTCGTCAAGCTCATGCTGCCGATGAGGACGCAAAATATCGTTTTTGTTTTATTTAAAACTACCATACCCACTTTTTCCATCTATGCTACAAAAAGGGCGTATTTTAAGGTTGAAAGAAATTTTTTCCAAGATTGCGGTTGTTGAGTATATGTATAGAACAAATACACTCGATGATTCAATAAAACAAAAAGCAAAAGTTTGCTAATTTATATAAGGATAATTGTACTGATTTATACGATTCTATTTTTTATAAATACTTTTTATTTATTCTAAAAAAAAATCCCTCAAGCCGAGTCAAGAGGGAAAGCTGCAAAGCTGTTTTAGTTATTTATTGTTGTTTTCACAGCACCATCGATGAAGAGATAAACCTTAAGCTGATTTTGCAGTAATTTGATCTTTTTGTGCTTCTTCAATTTGACGAACCAAAGGCAAGACCTTTTCACCGAAATATTCAACTTCCTCAATGAAATGTAAAAAGCCAGATAACACTAAATCTACACCTACATTTTTGAGTGCAACAATACGTTCTGCAATCTGTTGCGGTGTGCCAATCAGATTAGTTTTAAAGCCATCGTTATATTGCACCAAGTCTTCAAATGTTGATTTTGCCCAGTTACCTTCACCTTCTTTAGATGCCGCGCCCGCTTCACGGGTTGCATCGCCAAAGGCATTGACCGCTTCAACATTGGCTTGGTCAATAATCTCTTGTAGCACTGCTTTAGCTTCTTCTTCAGTGTCACGAGCAATGATAAACGCATTGACCCCAATTTTGACTGAGTGATTATTTAGCTTGGCTTTTTCACGAATATCATCGATTTGTTTTTTGAGTTCCTCAGGTGTATTGCCATTGGTAAAGTACCAATCCGAAACACGCGAAGCCATGTCACGTGCAGCACGTGAACTTCCACCTTGGAATACTTCAATATGGGGTTTCTGCAAAGGTTTTGGTTTTAAAGTGTAGTCTTTAAACTGATAATATTTACCATCAAAACTATAGTTATCTGTTGTCCAAATACCTTTTAACGTACGAATAAATTCTTCTGAACGAACATAGCGTTCATCATGTTCAGGCCATGGCTCACCAATGGCATCAAACTCGCCACGGAACCAGCCACTTACTACATTAATCGCAATACGTCCATTGGTCAGATAATCAATGGTCGCCAACTGTTTTGCGGCTAAAACCGGTTTCCAAGGTCCTGGAAGAATTGCTGCAATTACTTTTAATTTTTCAGTTTTGGCTAAAAGTGCATGACTAAAACTCACAGATTCATGTTGATTTTCAGCGCCATACCCTGCGGTAAAACGAATTTGGGTGAGGGCATATTCAAAACCACTTTTTTCGGCAGCTTGTGCCAAACGTACATTGTAGTCATAGCTCCAGTCTGTACGTTGTTCAATATTACTGACCACTAAGCCGCCACTGACATTGGGAACCCAATAGGCAAATCGAATTGCTTGACCATTATTCGATGAAAACTGTGACATATCATAACCCTCAATTTTTTATGATTTATTCATAACAAGGTTACGTTTAAGCAACCTGTGATTGTGGTGTTTTGGATTTTGCATGTAGACGAGACTCTGCAGCATCCAAGTCTGGTATCGCCGCGGAAGGAAGCACATCATCTTGCTCAATCTGTTTGTTGATGCCTAAATTTTGATTGGCTTGTTCTGTTTTGGCTTTCACCACTTCTGCTCGCTGACCTTTTGCAGGCGCCCATTCTAAAATTGGCAATGCACGTGCGACAGCTAAAGTAATACGGTCTTGGATGTGTTCACTTTTAATGGTGTACTCAGGTGTAAAGTCACGATCTGTTGCATAGACACCAATAGGCAGAGTTTGCGCTTGAAAGAAGCTAAATAATGGACGTAACTGATGCTCTAGAACTAAAGCATGACGGTCACTACCACCCGATGCAGCAAGCAATACAGGAACATCGACTAACGCTGTTTGTTCAACAAAATCAAAGAAATGTTTAAATAAACCAGTGAATGATGCACGATAAACAGGAGTTCCCACGATGAGCGCATCTGCTGCTTCTACGGCAGCTAAGTCATCTTGAACACGTTGTGGCAGTTGGTTGCGATAAATTGCGCCCCCTAATAAATGGCCTATTTCACTGAATTTAATAAAATGAACATGAATCGGTGTTGCCTGACCAAGCTCATCTAAAATCGCTTGCACTAAACTTTCGGTTTTTGAAGGGTTATTTAATCCCCCTGAAACAGCAACAATATTTAATGGTTTTTGTTGAGTATAAATAGACATGTTGGCAACCTAATAAATTGAATCTCGGAATGCCATTCATTAATCTATATTTGACGAAGCGCTGTAAAATAATGAAAAACAGATTGGTTATCTGTTTTTAAGATAAACCAGAAAGCCTTTGAGTAATGCACGATTTCCTCTTTTAAGTATTTGAAGTTAAATAATATTCTTAAAATGAATAAGTAATTCATTTTTAACTGTTTATTTTATATTTAAAAGTGATATTCAAATCTTAATTTCGATAAATGACTTAAAGATTTTAGGGAATTTTAATTAAAGCCGACAAATTATTCAAAAATTCGTTAATATTTACGTATCCTAAATAGCAATAGTGCGGTTAGAATGAAATAACTGCGCTAGAGATCTCTCGCTTCGCTTATGAATATTTTAATCGTTGATGATCATCCACTGTTTCGCCATGCGTTAATTCAGGCGGTTCGTTATAGTTTGCCACAGGCTCAAATTAGTGAAACTGCGGCTGTTAATGAATTTTATGAGCGTTTGGAAAATGGTCCAGAACCAGATCTCGTCTTGTTGGATTTAAATCTGCCAGGCGCATCGGGTTTCTCTGCATTGGTACATGTTCGTGCACAGTATCCTGCACTTCCTATTATTGTGGTTTCTGCTCACGAAGATGCATCCATTATTCAACGTGCAATTGCACATGGCGCAATGGGCTATATTCCTAAATCTGCACATCCAAGCCATATTGGGGAAGCAATTCGCCAAGTGCTGGATGGTGATATTTGGTTACCGCCAAACTTACCCGCAGCGAATATGAATTTTGACCCACGTGCCGCAGATGAAACAGCTTTAGCTGAACGTATTCAATCGTTAACACCACAACAGTTCCGTGTATTGATGATGGTTGCAGAAGGTTTATTGAATAAGCAAATTGCTTATGAACTTGATGTTTCGGAAGCGACCATTAAAGCGCATGTGACGGCAATTTTCCGTAAATTAGGTGTACAGAACCGTACTCAAGCGGTACTCGCAATCAATGCACTAAATATTGAAGAACGAAAAGTTTAAGATTTTAATGGTTAAATTTAACCTCAATATATTGAAAAATTAACAGAAGAGTGTATTAAAAAATATGCTCTTTTTTATTTTCTGATTTCTGCATTTTCTAGTGTAATTTTACTCTAAATCAAAAATTTAAAATCTATACCTGACTTGAATCATCAAAGCATTGTCTGTAATAAAACTTTAGCTTTTATCAAGAGTTAAAAATAGGCGTATACTGAACGGACATGAGGAATAATTATGTCTGAAGCACCTGAATCTACAGCTTATATTGAGTATGGCACTCGGCCTTTTATCGCAATTTTACTTTCATTGTTTTTAGCTGGCTTTGCTGTATTTTCATCATTGTACTGTGTTCAGCCGATGATGCCATTTTTGGCAAGTTTTTTTCATGTTACGCCAACCCATAGTAGTTTTCCGCTTTCATTTTCCACCATTGCCTTAGCCTTAGGGCTTCTTTTTGCAGGGTTGATTTCAGATCGTTATGGTCGTAAGCAGATCATGGCTATTTCTTTATTTTCCACAGCAAGCTTGTTATTGCTGAGTTCGTTTTTACCTTATTGGGAAATATTTCTTGCAACACGCATGATGATTGGCTTGGCTGTTAGTGGTGTCGCTTCTGTTGCAATGACCTATATTGGTGAAGAAATTGCGCAAAAAGATGTTGGCTTTGCCATGGGACTGTATATTTCAGGGACAGCAATAGGGGGAATGGGCGGGCGTTTGATTGCAGGAGTATTGCTGGATTATATCTCTTGGCAAACTGCGACGATGATTATTGGTCTACTCAATTTATTGATCGCGATTACATTTTATATTGCCTTACCGACCTCTAAACATTTTAAATCTTATCCCATTCAATTCACACGTTTTATCGAATCCTTTAAGAAAAATCTTTCTGACCCAAAACTCAGATTATTGTTTGTAGAAGGTTTTATTCTAATGGGATGCTTTGTGACCGTGTTTAATTACATGAGTTATCATCTGTTAGAAAAACCTTTTGAACTGTCGCAAACGTGGATTGGTTTAATTTCGATAGCCTATTTATCAGGCATTTATAGTTCACCTCGCGCTGCCAGTTGGAGTCGTCAATTTGGACGAGGTAAAGTGCTGATTGTGATGTTCTCAAGCATGATTCTGGGGTTATGGATTATGCTGATTCCATCACTTTGGGTGATTTTGATTGGCCTATTGATTTTCACTTTCTCATTTTTTGCCGCCCATTCCACATCAAGCAGTTGGGTATCAGTACAATCCTTACAGTATCGCGCAGTTGGCTCTTCACTTTATCTATTTTGTTATTATCTTGGTTCAAGTTTCTTGGGTAGCAGTAGTGGTTTAGTCTGGGAAAAATATGGATGGTTTGGCCTAACGGTTACGATTACTTGTGTACTTTGTATCGGGCTATTGGTGGCTTTAAAACTAAATCAAACACAGAATGATGATCAGGCAAAAGTATGAGAGACTGCGGCTAAATAGTGTTTATTTAAATAACCTTTTCTTTTCAATTTCTCCGTGCTTGTAAACAATACATCATGACGGGTAAATTTTTCTTTAACTTATGACGAATACCTTGAACATCTTAAAAAGCTATCAATAACAGACCAAATAGAAGACCAAGAGACAATGTTTACTTTTTAATCAAACAACATGAGTAAAATTCATGGTAAAATGATCAACTTTCATTTTAGATCTCTCCCGATCGCCAACTGCCAATCGAGAAACTCACCATGTCGACCGCTTATACTGCTCAGACAGCGCCTACTGCGTTGTTTGATTATGACAAATATTGGGCATCGTGCTTTGAACCAGCACCATTTTTGCCAATGTCACGCGAGGAGATGGATCAACTCGGTTGGGATAGTTGTGACTTTATCCTAGTATGTGGTGATGCCTATATCGATCATCCATCATTCTGTTCAGGAATTATTGGTCGAACGCTTGAAGCACAGGGTTTCCGTGTCGGGATTATTGCACAACCCGATTGGACTTCTGCGGAAGCGTTTAAGGTGCTAGGCAAACCGAATATTGCATGGGGTGTGACCGCTGGTAACATGGATTCTATGATCAACCGCTATACGGCTGACCGTAAAATCCGTTCTGATGATGCTTATTCACCGGATAATTTACCCAATAAACGCCCTGACCGTGCTGCAACTGTATATTGTCAGCGTTGCCGTGAAGCATTTCCTGATGTACCTGTATTATTAGGTGGTATCGAAGCATCATTACGCCGTATTGCGCATTATGATTACTGGTCAGACAAAGTTCGTCGTTCAGTACTGATGGATTCAAAAGCGGATTTATTGATGTATGGCAATGGTGAGCGTTCTGTTGTTGAAGTCATGCATCGTCTTGCCAAAGGCGAAAAAATTCATGAAATCACCGATGTTCGTGGTACTGCATTCATCGTCAACAAAATTAATCGTGTGTCTAAAGCTAAGTTTGTTGAAATTGCATCGAATGATGTCGATGCGATTGGTCGTGTTGATCCAATCATCAATCCTTATGTGATGACTGAAGATTTAGATGGTTGCGAAATAGAACAGGGTAAAGGAAATTCTTTAACCCAATACCAAAATTTCCAAAAAGAATTGGTAGCGAATCCAGTCGTTCGTGAAGGCGATCAACTGGATGAGAATACCCAGATTGTACGTTTACTGCCGGCTTCTAAAGCGATTAAACATAAATTACCACCTCGTGAATTGGCAGTGATTCGTTTGCCTGCCTTTGAAGAAGTAGCAACTGATCCAGTACTTTATGCACATACTAACCGCATTTTGCATCTTGAAACCAATCCTGGGAACGCTCGTGCATTGGTACAAAAGCATGGTGAACGTGATGTATGGTTAAATGCACCACCGATTCCATTGACTACTGAAGAAATGGATTATGTGTTTGACTTGCCTTATGCGCGTCTACCACATCCAGCTTATGGTGAAGCGCGTTTCCCTGCATTTGATATGATCAAATTCTCTGTAAACATCATGCGTGGTTGTTTTGGTGGTTGTACATTCTGTTCGATTACCGAACATGAAGGTCGTATTATTCAAAACCGTTCAGAAGAATCAATTTTACGTGAAGTTGAAAAAATTCGTGATACAGCCCCAGGTTTTACAGGCATCATTTCAGATTTAGGTGGTCCAACTGCAAACATGTACCGTTTGCAGTGTAAAGATCCTGAGATTGAAAAGAACTGCCGTAAACCTTCTTGTGTGTACCCAGGTGTATGTCAAAATTTACATACTGACCATGCGCCACTTACTCAACTTTATCGCAAAGCACGTTCATTAAAAGGCATCAAAAAGATTTTGATTGGTTCAGGCTTACGTTATGACCTTGCGGTATTGAACCCTGAGTATGTCAAAGAACTGGTTCAACATCATGTTGGCGGTTATTTAAAAATTGCACCAGAACATACCGAGAAAGGTCCATTGTCGAAGATGATGAAACCAGGAATCGGGACCTATGATCGCTTTAAACAGATGTTTGATCGTTTTAGTAAGGAAGCGGGTAAAGAACAGTATTTAATCCCGTACTTTATCGCTGCGCATCCGGGAACAACGGATTATGACATGATGAATCTTGCGATTTGGCTTAAGAAAAATGGTTTCCGTGCCGATCAGGTGCAAACCTTTTATCCGTCACCAATGGCAACTGCGACCACGATGTATCACACCGGGAAAAATCCGTTGGCCAAAGTGGCTCGTTATACCGAAAGTGTGGATATTGTAAAAGGTGAAAAGCGTCGCCGTTTACACAAAGCCTTCTTACGTTACCATGATCCAAACAACTGGCCGTTACTACGTGATGCATTACGTGAAATGGGCCGGGTAGATTTGATTGGTAATTCTAAACATCATCTGATTCCAACTTATCAACCGCAAGGAACAGAAGGGCAATATCAATCTGCGCGTAAGAAAAACTCGACTGTTGATGGTGATTCGCAAAAGCGTACTGGGGATAGTCGTAATTCGCAGGCGAAAACGCAATCGCGTCCTTCCAATACCAAAAAGCGTCCTGAACGTGGTCAAATATTGACGCAACATACTGGTTTGCCGCCGCGTGAAACGGGTGATAAAAAACCATTTGGTGGAAATGGCAAAGCAAAGTCTACATCAAAAAGTAGAGCTTAGGTGCTGTTTGAAATAGTAATAAGAGAGGATGCCTAAACATCCTTTCTTAAATCAGCAATTGAATAATAAAAATACGCTACTGTGGATAACTCTCTGTAAACTGTTGAAAACTTTAGTGTACTAAAAACACACAATTTTCAAATGTGATTGTCCTACAATAGTACTCAAAGTTCATTAAATTCAGTTGTATTCGTAAAAAATACACGGTATAAATGTGGTTAAATCAATTCATTTGGTTGAAATACTCAATGAATAATACAAATAATAGTTCAAGAAATAAGTCAAAAATGTGATTTATTTGATTATTTTGAAAAAGTAAATATTTAAATCCGTCTTGTATATTACAAAATTGAACTGATTAAAAATAGTATCTTTGATACACATGAACTGGTCTTAGACCAAATTATAATAAAGAATTAGGAAATGAAAAATGGATATGATAATCGTTGCGAGTTTGATATTACTTGCTGTCGTGATTGGTGCTAGTTATAAAGGATTGAAAAATAAGCAACAAGCAGATAGTGCTTTACGAAGAAGAGCAGTATTTAACTCACATGAACAAATTACGTTTACGCGGTTAAAAGAAATTTTACCTGAAGCCAATATCTTGGCTCATGTTTCTTTTGATGCCTTATTAACGACAAAATATTTACATACACGCCGTAAGTATCAGCAAATGTTTGCAAATTTTGTTGTGCTGGACAAAGATTATAAAGTTTTAGCGGTGATGGCTTTAGATGATATCAATGCGATTAAGCGCTCGAATCAAAATACTTATGAAGATGCTTTGTTAAGATCCGCAGGTTATCGCGTGATTCGTTATATGGGAATTCCAGAGTACCAAGATTTGCGAGAAGATTTTTTAACAGAATTTTCTGAAATGAGCCATTCGCAAATGCTGGAAGAACATGTACTGGGGAAGTTTGATCTGTACTCAAATCGCGCATATAGCTAAGCAAAAAATGCATGTTTAAACATGCATTTTTTAGTTTATTCAAAAAATTTGAGTATTGAGCTTATTCTGGTTTTACCGCAACCACCGTCATTTCAACTAAAACATCAGGTCGATAAAGTTTTGCTTCAACACAGGTTCTCGGCAGAGCCTGCATATCTGAACACCATGCATCCCAGATTTCATTCATTCCTACATAATCATTTTCAATATCTTTTAAAAAAATCATCACAGACATAATGTGTTTTTTATCTGTGCCCGCATCTGCAAGAAAACGATCAATGATATCTAAGGTCTGTTGAGTTTGCCCTTTGATATCCAAACTTAAATCCGTAGCCAATTGACCTGCCAAGTGAACTAAATTTCCCGAAATTGCGATTTCAGAAAAGCGTTTTTCTACATGCAAACGTTGTACAGTCATGATCATTCTCAAAGTTTGTTTATGCTTTAAATTTTACGTCATGATTTGCAATCTGCAAATCAACTTTGTTGCTGGTTGGTGAATGTATCTATACGAATGAGAATTTTATACTTAAAAATAATCAAACAGTTATATTCTGGGCAAATAATGAGATTGCCTAAATTTAAAAATTGAATCTGCGCGCCACGTAACTGATTTAAACAAAACGCAATTGAACAGTGCAGAGGAAAAAGTTGTTGCAATCGCTTAAAGTGCTGTTGCTCCTGAAGGATGGAAATATTCATTGTAATACCTATTATTTAGAATATATTTTTAAGCCAGTGAATAGCTTTGAGCTATTCACTGTGTCGTTATCAATTTTGCGGAGGCGTATAGGATTTGAGTTTTTGCTCAGGTTTATTGCTGATTTGATACCAGTCGATATGCCGTGTAATAAACATCACTACAGCAAGTAAAACAAATGAAATGATAGAGCCGATCAGAAAGGTTTTGCCTGAAGATTGCAACAGCATGTACATCACGGCATAAAGTGAACTTAGGATGAGGCTGAATAGGCCAGCGGCTTTAAAACCTTTCATCACATAGTATAAGTACCAGCTCATGAGCCCGACACAGGCAATTCCAGCAACGCAATAAGCCCATGCAAAGGCATAGTATTCACTGATCGAAAGGAGTAGGACAAAGAACACCACTTGAGCCATCGCCACCAAAGAATATTGAATGGGGTGAATCCGTAAGCTTTTGAGTACTTCGAAGAGAAAGAAACAAGCAAAGGTGATGATAATAATCACAATACCGTATTTAATCGCACGATCCGTTTGTGTATATACATTGACTGACTCTAAGAATTCTGTTGATAAACCAATACTTTGACTAGGTTCACCCATATAACCTGGTTCTTGTGAAAAATAACCATTACTAAACTGGCGAATACAATCATTGTTGTCGCAATCAATCAATTTGCTGATGTTTTGATGACCTAGAGCAATATTTTTCCATTGTGCGGTGAATTGTTGTTGTGTGCTGGTTTTTGCAAAGGGTAAGTTTTGTCCTGAATATTTGGTATCAGCCCAATTGCCTTTGGCCTGATAAGTGACACTACGACTGGTTGGAATTAGCGTGAATTTCCCCAGACCAGTAATATTGGCTGTCAAATCAAAAGTAAAACCATTTTGTATGGCATTGATTAATTCAGGATATGTTTTTGCAGAAACATACATAAAGTCAAAACCAGAACTGTTGCTCCCTTGCGCACTCATTTCAAAGACATAGGTTTTATTGAGCATGTTTAAGCTCGGTTGTGTATCTAAGCCGCGAGGATCATGTACAGGGAAGATAATTTCAGCTCGTTCCCATTGGTAATCTTTCTTTTCAAGTGTTGGTTTTTGGAATACACCTTTGGCCATGAGATTGGCTGTGTAGCTAATTGCTCGATAGATGGTGCGTTTATAAGTGTTGTCAGAAACATTAAAGTTGGATGACCATTGCGTGCTGTCAGCACTGATATACATCCACTGTTCCTCAGTACACAAATAGGCCACTTTCTTTTCATCGAGGCAGTTTTTTTGCTCATTGTAGGGCACGCGGATATACGGTGAAATCACGGTTTGAGGACTAATATTATTTTGTGCAATTTCTTTCAGAAATGCCCGTTGGTAATCTTGTCGTTCTGAGACCAGACTGGTAATAAAGAGTAAGCCTATCCAAAATAAGGCAACTAAAATTGCGATTGCAATAATTTTTAATGTCAGAAAGTTAGAGCGCATCACTGTTTTCCTTCGCCGTTGTTTTTTGTCAGTGTTGAGTGTGCGAAACAGCAATGTGCTTTGTTTGAGGCGTATAGGTTTTTTATATGAATTTTAAGTGAAGTTTGGCTGTGCTAAGGCAATTGAATTTTTACCAATACACCCTTTTGGTGGGGTTGTAAGATGGTGATTTCATTTCCTTGAATATTACCAATGTGAATCTGTCCATGGTGTTGTTCAATAACTTGTTTAACAATACTCAGTCCAATACCAGAACTGCGTTGCTGGCTAATCGGGCGAGGCAAGGAAAAATAAGTATCAAACACTTGCGTGAGTGCATAATCTGGAATCCATTCGCCCTCATTAAAAACCTGTAATTCTACCTGCTGGTGTGTTTGATGATGAAGCCGAATCAGGATTTTTGCTGAATCTGCGGAAAAATCTAGGGCATTATCTAAAATATTGGCAAGGGTTTGTTGAATCCAAAATCGATCTGCCCGAAGCATACAATTGGCTTCAATATCCAGTAAACACTGAATTTTTTTGGCCTGAATTTGACTGGCATGCTGGTCTAAAGTCTGTTGAATCAGTTCAGATAAATTGAAATCTTGCATTTCAATTTGATGTTTAGATTTTTCCAGACGGGTCAATAAGAGCATCCGGTCAATCAGGCTACGTAAGCGCTGGCTTTGTTCATGAATATGTGTGGCAAATTGTTGTTGATCATTTAGTGGTAAATCTTCTTGGAGTAGTTCTGCACTGGCTTGAATGGCGGTAAGCGGGCTTTTGAGTTCATGGGTCAGTGTATTGATATAGTGTTCTACATAAGCACGATCTTCAAGTTTTTCTCGCATATTTTCAACTGCTTGAGCAACTTGATTGAGTTCTTTTGCCGAACGAAAATAAGGGGTTTGATTGACAGGTGCAAGTGCTTGTGCGTATTTACGGACACGGTCAATACTGTGTTTTAGCCAATAGGCCACCAAACTGGCAAGAAACAGACTGAGTAATGTAATCCAAGCGGCTTGTTGGATCAGCTGATTTTCAGCACGCTGAATATAAGGTTGTACTGAAATATTGGGTTTTCCAATGCTGACAACGCCAATCAATTGCTGTTGTTGACCAACTTGATAATAGATTGGCGCTGCAATAAACATGGTGCTGCTATTGCTGTCCTTTTCATAACTGCGTGTAGAGCGAACGCCGTATTTTCCCTTTAAGGTCAGGTAAACATCATTCCATCGTGAGTAGTCTTGTCCTGTGGCGATACCTTGTGAGTCATAAATGACGATACCGTTGTTGTCAGTAATATAGATTTGCTGATTGATCTCATTTTTATTATGTTTCCAGATGGTGGCATTGAGTTTTCGATTCAGCGCATTTTGAATTTTTTCATCAAACTGAACAGTACTGACTTTATTTTCATAGACATCTTCAGCTACTAACATCGTGATAATATTGGCATTTTCCGCAAGGGTATCTTCTACGACCTGTCGAACATTGGGTTTTACTTGTTGATTGAAGGTATATGACATAAACCATAAACCCAGCAAGATGATCAATCCAAAGAAGAACCAAATACGAATAAAAATGGACATGGTTTATCCTTGCCTTTTTAAACTATAGCCAAAGCCTCGATGGGTTTCGATTGGATCTTGCTCGGGAGAGATCTGCTTGAGTTTATTGCGAATACTTTTGATATGTGTATCGACTGTTCTTTCTAAACTATGCTCAGGGTGTTCCCATACATGATCCATCAATTGTTGACGGCTAAACACCTGTTCAGGGCGTTGAATCAATAATTTAAGTAAGCGATATTCATAGCGGGTCAAGTGCAGTAGTGTGCCTAAATAATGGATTTGCAAAGCTTCATCATTACATTGCCAAACTTTAGACGGGGTTGTAGAAATGTGTGTGTTTGGCTGTGAGCTTTGCTGTAACTGATTTTGCATTTCCATTCTGCGCCAAATGGCTTTAATTCGAGACACAATTTCACGTGAACTAAATGGCTTGCTACAGTAATCATCTGCACCAATTTCTAAACCCACAATACGATCTATTTCGTCATCTCGTGCGGTTAAAAATAGTAGTGGTGTATGATTAAAGAGACGAATTTTTTTGCAGAGATCAAAACCATTTAAATCAGGTAATCCAACATCTAAAATAATAAAATCAAATGGTTTATTTTTAATAAAATCAATAGCTTGCAGGCTTGAGTTGGCCCAAGTGACTTGCCAGTCTTCTCGTTCAAGTGCGTAACGTAACGGCATAAGAATAGCAGCATCATCTTCTACACATAAAATCTGTTTTTTATTATTCATTGCATTTAAAAGCTCATAATCTCAATAGGAGTGTACTCAAATTGAAATAATTAGGCGAATGAATTTTCAGTGAAGTTTAGATGAACTGTTTTATTGTTTGAAATTAGCTGAATGCCTATGGATGTGGGCTTTTTTACCCATGTGAATTTCTGAGCGCCCTGTAATCTTCGGATTTGATCGTCACGCCAATCACAGGACAGCAAATCAAAAGTATTGGTGACTTTTGATATCTCGGCAACAACATGGGTAATGTATTGCGGAAAATAGATTACTCTAATTTTGATCAATTTGGGTAAGTATTTCATCAAAACATGTTTCTTTTGAGTAAAAAACACTCAGTTTATTCTGATATATAGGCAAGGTGAAAAAGACTTTGAAGAATAAAAAAGGATACCGAAGCATCCTTTTTTGTGATTTATAGATCAGGCAATGCCATAAAAAAGGATTAGCGTTTAACTACAATAGAGTCAATACCGCTATGTTGTAAGGTTTGTTGTGCAATCACTGCTGCATTTTGTGATTCATAAGGGCCTGAAATCACACGATACCAAGTTTTTCCACCTTCTGTACTTTGCATCACATCAGCAGATAAGCCATTTAAGATAATTTCAGCACGACGTGCATCAGCAGCATCAGGATCATCATAACTACGAACCTGTAGAATATATTCAGGTTGAACAGGCGTTGTGCTTTCAGCGTTTACCCCAACATTGACATTTTCAGACTGAGAAGGTGCTTCAACAATTACAGGTTGTTGTTGATTTCTGCTTTCAGGAACAGCTTGTTCAGGAATAGGGGTAACTTGTTGTTGTGGTAACAGATCATAAAAACGATAGTCTTTGTTGGTATCTTCTTGATAATGCTCAGACGTGATTTCATTTTTGGGTTGGACGGGCGCCCACGGTTTCCAGAGCATCAGTGCGACACCAAAACTTAACACGATTAAAATGACGACAAGCATCCCTAACCATTTAGGAATCAATGGTTGTTTAGGTTTGGTTGGCCTTTCTGAAACACCGCGTTGCGTTTTTCCAAACACGTGAAACCCTCTTATTATGTATTGCTTTGATCGTGTTCAAGCATAGTTTTGCATGAACACGATGTAAAGTAATGATTTATTACACACTTCAATGCTTACTTTGAGCCAGACCTGGGTCTTGGGAAAATGTAAAGCAAGTCTTGACTTACATACTTTCAGGTGCAGATACACCCAATAATTCAAGACCATTATGTAAGACTTGTTTTATATTTGCTGAAAGCAATAAACGCGCTTGAGTTAATTCGGCATCATCACCTAATACTTTATTCTCGTTGTACCAACCATGGAATAAAGCAGCAAGTTCTTTCAAATAATTACCGACTTGATGAGGTTCATAATTATTTGCAGCGCGAATAAGGACTTCAGGATAAGCCGCGAGTTTCGCTAAAATTTCAGTTTCAGCATCAAGTTCTAATTTTGCAGCAAATTGACGTGCATTTTCAGTATCAAATTGAATATTTGTTGTTGCTGCTTTTTCTAACATACGGCAAATACGAGCATGCGCATATTGAATATAATACACGGCATTATCTTTGCTTTGAGACACCGCTAAATCTAAATCGAAATCAATGTGCTGTTCAGATTTACGCATTACATAATAAAAACGTGCTGCATCATTGCCAACTTCTTTACGAAGGTCGCGTAAGGTCACGAATTGACCTGAGCGAGATGACATTTGTACCATCTCACCACCACGCCATAAGCTGACGAACTGCACTAAAAGTACAGTCAATTTAGATGAGTCATAGCCCATCGCGTCAATTGCAGCTTTAACACGTGCAATATAGCCATGATGGTCTGAACCCCAAATATCAACAAGGTCAGTAAAGCCACGTTGTAATTTATTTAAATGATAGGCAATGTCAGAGGCAAAGTACGTGGTTTGTCCATTACGACGTTTGACTACACGGTCTTTTTCATCGCCAAATTCAGTTGATTTAAACCAAATGTTGCCATCTTTTTCATAAAGAAAACCACGTTGATCTAAGGTTTGTAAGGCTTCATCAATTTTTTCAGCCAATGATGCTTCACTAAACCAGTGATTAAAGGTTACGCCAAACTCACCAAGGTCATCTTTAATATCATCTAAAATGGCATGTAATGCTGCTTGATGGAATACACGATAACCTTCACCCACTAAAGCTTGTGAGTTGTGAATTAAGCCGTCAATGTGTTTTTCTTTATCGCCTGAAATAACCACTTTATTGCCATCAGCATCAAGCTCTTCAGCATATTGCACATCTTCAGGAACATCTTTGTAAACATCAGCCACACTACGCACATAAGCATCAGCGTGTTTGTCGATGATACCTTGGGCGATTTCTTTAACGTAGTCGCCTTGATAAGCATTTTTAGGGAAAACTAAAGTTTGTCCACTTAATTCTAAATAACGTAAATAAGTTGATGTAGCGAGGATGTCCATTTGACGGCCAGCATCATTGACATAATATTCACGTTCAACTTTGGCACCTGTTGCTTCAAGTAAGTTTGCAACAGTCATACCATATGCAGCACCACGACCATGACCTACATGCAGGCTAGAGGTTGGGTTTGCAGAAACGAATTCAACCTGAATTTTCTTGGCTGCATTTGCTTGGGTTTTACCAAATTGTTCCTTTTGTGCTTGGATCTGATCCAGCACGGTAAAGCGCTGATCGGCATTTAAAAAGAAGTTGATAAAACCCGGACCCGCAATTTCAGCTTTGGCAATATCGACCACTTCAGGTAAATTTGCCAAAATTTTCTCTGCAAGATCACGTGGTTTCATACCAGCAACTTTAGCGCCCATCATGGCAATGTTTGATGCGAAATCACCGTGGCTTTGGTCTTTAGTTCGCGTTAAAACACTCGTGTTTTTCCAGTCAGATGGAAGAGTCCCTTCAGCTTGTAGGGATTGCACTGCATGATCAAGAGCTGCTTGTATGGCCGTATTCATAATCTATAGAGAAATAAATGTCGCAGAAAAACGCTAAATATAGCAAATTTTGCGCCTTTTAGGTGAATGCATTTGTATAGAATAAAACTTATTCGATAAGAAAAATGGCAGTATGCTCGATTTCACTGTGTATTGGTGTTTAGATTTCAAATGGACTTGACGGATTACACTGCTTTAATCACCGGATAAAAAAATATGTTTGTGAATTTTTTAGATCAAATTGATCATGAGAATATAGAAAAGACCAAGTTATACAGTTGTTTCTGGAGATTCAGGCCACAGACTTTGAATATTCAAATTCAGGTTATCTTATGCTAAATATGCCAAAACAAGGTCAGATCATTTTATTGTTTTGGTGGGTAGATACGACTCATTTGATTTTACGTTACGATAAGAATATCCCTACTGTCCAACAAGGTGAGTCGTGGTTGTCTTGCAATGAAGATCTGAACTTAGCATTATTTGATGTTGGTGATGACACGTGGCTCCCTTTAAATTCAATTATTTCACTCAATGAAGCAATCAATGTCATATCTGAGCTCTATGATCAGCCTTTAAATTTGTCTAATCAAATTAAATGGCAAAATGTGGCCGATGTTATGTGGAAGGATTAATTGTTTCAGGCCCATTAAAAGAATAAAATGTGTCCTGTTGGTAAACTTAGAGCGATATATGTCAAATACTCCGCCCACCATTATTGGCAATATCCCAAAACTCCCTGCAAAATTTGCAGCATGGATTATGCCGTTGTTCTTATCTTGTTTAATGAGTGGCATGGTGTCATTGATTAATATGTTGATCAATGTGGGTTTGATTAACGGATTTTGGGTCAAATGGCTTGCTGCATGGATGGTATCATGGGCTGTGGCATATCCTGTGGTTCTGATTGTTTTACCCTTAGTACGACGTTTAACCGCCGTATTTGTGGATATGCCTAAATAATGGATCTACTCTTTACATGTGACAGGCTTGCTAAGCAATTCAGCATGGCCATTTGTAAAGGTATAAAGTTTGGAATTGTTAAAGATTTTAATCACTTTGGCTTTACTCAGTGCCGTTTTAAATGTCGGCATTTTTTTCGCATTGACTAAGTCAAATGGATTGCCATAGTTTTTATTGTCGATTAAGAATTGAACCTGACCGGTTTGCGCATCATGTGCTTTAAGCAGCTCTTTACCATCTTTATCTTCAATCGCAAAACCAGACTTCTGCGAAGGAATCTTACAATTCAAACGCAAATATAGGACGTTTCCATCACTGGATTTGTTTTGTAAGGTGTAAATGCCTTGAAGATCATTTTCAATATAAACCCATTGTCCCGTGGGCATATTGATCTTCATTTGCTCTAGTTTTTCGAGGGTGGCTTTACTGACATCAACCACACCTTGTTGATCAACTTCTGGAACTTTGGCTTCGCCTAAGCCCACCATACTTTTGACTTTTTCAGTGGTTTTGGAAACACCAGAAGAGACTTTTTTTGCAGTTTGGCAGCCAGTACATGCAATGACTGTGCTAAGAAGGAGTAGAGAGATCTTTGTGTTCATTGTTATTGGTTTAGCTTCATCGTATTTTAAACAAAATAAATCTAAACCGAAAAAAAATCAATGATTGGTCAAAATTGCGTACAAATATGCAGTTGTAATGGCGGGATCATGACTCATTATTTTATGGAAAGATATTAAATTGCATAAAAACGAGAATTTGATCAGTAAAACTGAGAATAATTTATCATTCTGTAAAATACTTTGAATATCATTATCACGTATCTAAATACCCATTTAGTCAAAAATAGGCTTAAGCTTGTATCAGACCAAAGTCGTAGCTTAGCAAAAGATAGAAGCAGGCAGTCTGCTTCAATGAGAATGGAAATGCCAACGGAAACCCTGAAAAAATATCCTCTATATATTCATTATGCAGGTAATGCCTTATTAGAGCTGCCTTTATTAAATAAAGGTTCAGCCTTCACAGAAGAAGAACGAACTCAATTTAACTTACACGGTTTAATTCCTCATGTGATCGAAAGTATCGAGGAACAAAGTCAACGTTCATACCAACAGTTCTGTTCTTTCAGTGAAGCGATCAATAAGCATATTTATTTACGAAATATTCAAGACACCAATGAAACGCTGTTTTACCACCTGATTGAAAACCACTTAAGTGAGATGATGCCAATTATCTATACACCGACAGTGGGTGAAGCATGTCAACGTTTCTCCGATATTTATCGCCGTCATCGTGGAGTATTTCTTTCCTATCCTGACCGTAAATACATTGATGAAATCATTCACAACGTAAACCGTAAAAATGTCAAAGTGATTGTGATCACAGATGGTGAGCGTATTCTTGGTTTAGGTGACCAAGGTATTGGTGGTATGGGCATTCCAATTGGAAAACTATCTCTTTACACCGCATGTGGTGGCATTAGTCCTGCTTACACATTGCCGATTACCATTGATGTGGGAACCAATAATCAACAGTTATTGAATGACCCGATTTATATGGGATGGTCGCAACCTCGTATCAGCGGGGATGAATACTATGAATTTGTCGATGAAGTGATTGCTGCGGTTAAACGTCGTTGGCCAAAAGCACTGATCCAATTCGAAGATTTTGCGCAAAAAAATGCCATGCCTTTACTTGAAAAATACCGTGATAAGATTTGTTGCTTTAATGACGATATTCAAGGAACAGCCGCAGTTTGCGTCGGCACTTTAATTGCAGCGAGTAGAGCCGCAGGTAAACAGCTCAAAGACCAGAAAATTACCTTCTTAGGGGCTGGTTCCGCAGGTTGTGGTATTGCAGAACAAATTATTGCACAGATGGTTGCTGAAGGGCTGACGGATGCTGAGGCACGTGCCAAAGTATTTATGGTGGATCGTTTTGGCTTAATCACTGAAAATCAGCCAAACTTATTAGATTTCCAACGTAAACTTGCGCAGAAACCTGAAGATGTTGCACATTGGGGCAATGCTGAGGAAATCATTTCACTGCTTGATGTTGTGAAAAATGCCAAACCAACCGTATTGATCGGGGTATCCGGTCAACCAGGTTTATTTACAGAAGAAATCATTAAAACGCTGGCTGAAAACTGTGAATATCCGATTGTATTGCCTTTATCCAACCCAACTTCACGAGTTGAAGCCGTACCGGCTGATATTATTCAATGGACAGATGGTAAAGCATTGATTGCGACAGGCAGCCCATTTACACCTGTAAATTATCATGGTGAAACCTACCAGATTTCGCAGTGCAATAACTCCTATATCTTCCCTGGCATTGGTTTGGGTGTGGTAGCAGTTCAAGCAACCCGTGTTACAGACAATATGTTAATGGCTTCAAGTTCAGCTTTGGCCGATTGTTCACCGAAGTTGCAAGATATCCACGCAGATTTGTTGCCTGATTTAAATGAATTGCAGCAAGTATCTAAAATTATCGCGTTTAAAGTTGCTAAAGCGGCTATTCAAGATGGTGTAGCACCGATGATCAGTGATGAGCAATTGCTAGAAAGTATTGAACAGAACTTCTGGAAACCAGAATATCGTGACTATAAACGCGTTCCGTTCTAGAGTTTTTTGGATGTTGTAAAGAAAGGGCTATACGCCCTTTTTTATTAATCTAATTTATTATGTTGTTTATTTGGTAATTTGTAATTTTTTTATAAAAAGTAATTTAGGTATATTTATATTTTTGAACATTAGTTATAATAGTATTATACAAAATTTAACATTTAAAAAATAAAATGCTTAGAAATATTAATGCCTTACTTGAAAGTTTTGGCCTGGGACTACAAACACGAGCGATCCACGTTCAATTCTCAAATCAAGCCTTAAACAGCAGTGTATTCTTGCAATGCATACAGGGGCAACAACAGATTAATCAAGGCTTAAAGGCAGAATTACTCTGCCTTTCAACCAATGCGCATATTGCTTTAAAACAATTTATCGGGTGTCAGGTTGCAGTTGATCAAGTCACCGATTTTGGTGAATTGTACCGAACCACTGGAATTGTGACAGGGGCAAGCCAAGGGCAGAGTGATGGGGCATTAAGCGTTTATAAATTAACGCTTGAAGATGCAACCAGTCTTTGGCATAAGCGTCGTAATAGCCGTGTTTTTATGAACAAAAGTGTTCTGGAAATATCGGAAATCTTATTTAAAGAGTGGCAAGCGAAAAGCGCCTTATTTTCTGCTAGTCTAAGTCTGGACAGTAGTGGTTTAAAAAAACAATACGATATCCGTCCTTTTGTAATGCAAGCCAATGAAACGGATTATGAGTTTTTAACTCGCTTGTGGCGCAGTGAAGGTATTAACTGGTTAGTTGATGAGTCTGTACGAATTGTGCCTATTTCGGCAACGCAGATTCAGGCACAGAAATTACGTCTGATTGATGACAATACCCAATATGAGGCAATGCCTAGACGAAGTATTCGTTTCCATCGCAGTCATGCAACAGAACGCTTTGACACGATCACCAGCCTCATTGCCCAGCGCTCAATTCAATCAACAGCAATACAAGTACAACGTTGGCAAGCGGATAGCCTTTTACAAGATCAGGGCGATAGCCAGTTAAGTAATCACCAACATAGTGATCAACAAGATAATGAAACTTTAAGTTTAGAGCAGGCTTGGACAATTAGCCCAGCTTGGACCAGTGATCTCAATGGTGAAGACCAAACCACAGTTTCAAGTTCAGCTCAAGTTGATAAATTAAATACCCAACTAACACAATACCAAGAATTACAGTCCAAATACTTTACCGCAACCAGTTCAGTGCGCGATGCGCAAGTTGGCTATTGGTTTGAATTAAGAGAACACCCTGAAATTGATCAACATGATGGTTCGGATCGTGAGTTCTTAATCTTAGGTAAGACTTTTTACAATCAAAATAACTTACCTAAAGAGTTACAAGATCAGTTATCCAAGCTGCTTAATTTAAATTATTGGAACCATTTAATTAAAGACCAGCGTCAAGCCAATGAGTTGTCCTTGGTACGCCGTAGAATTCCGATCGTTCCTGAGTATAACCCTTTAGCACATAGACCTTCTGCATTTCCACAACGTGCCAAAGTGGTTGGCCCGCAAGGCGAAACGATTTATGTCGATCAATGGGGGCGAATCAAAGTTCGTTTCCTCTTCACCCGTACCGATGACAATAGTCATGATGGTGGTGCAGGTTCCAATGACAATGATACCGACTCAGCATGGGTTGATGTATTGACCTCTTGGGCGGGAGAAGGTTATGGCACAAGATTCCACCCACGAATTGGTGAAATCGTAGTTATTGATTTCTTTGATGGCAATGTCGACCGTCCATTTGTGATGGGACGTTTACATGAAGCAGAACGTCATCAAACCATGTTTGATATCAAAGGCCAGTTGCCTGATACCAAAAAACTAAGCGGTATTCGTTCATCGGAAGTGGGTGGATCAGGTTTTAACCAACTCCGCTTTGATGATACAACAGGCCAAATCAGTACGCAGCTACAAAGTAGTCATGCAGCAACACAACTTAACCTTGGGAACTTAAGCCATCCGAAAGATAAGGAAACCAGCAATGGGCGTGGTGAAGGTTTTGAGTTAAGAACCGATGCTTATGGTGCGGTGCGTGCAGGAAAAGGCATGCTTATCACAACCTATGCCCAAGAAAATGCAATTGCAGATCATTTAGAAGCAGCCCAAGCACAGTCTTTGTTGAATCAAGGGGCTGAAAGTATGAAAGTGCTAAGTGAGATTGCTGTAAAGCAACAAACGGATGCCTTGAATGTTGTCAATCGTTTGCCGAAACTGATTAATTCTTTAGAACTAAAAGGTGCAAATCAGGCTTTACAGGCAACCGTGGGTTTATTTAAAAATGCTGTAGGTAGTGATCCAATTTCGGCACTGAAAAACAGTGGTGATTTTATTGAGGACATCCAGAAATTTGGTAAAGATACCAAGAATATTGTAGATGAATTTAAAGACTTTTTTAATGATTCCAAAGAGTCGATTGAGAACTTAAAGAGTTTTATTGAAAATATTGAAGAACATGGTTCGGATGTTTTAAAAGGAAAATTAACCAGTTTAAAGGACAAGTTTGATTCAGAGCCTTTATCCGCTTTAAAAGACGTGGGTAAGGTAATTGCCAATGTTGAAATTAAGGATTTTGATTTAACCAGTGTTTGTGGAACTTTTAATAAAGGCAGCAAATTGGATGTGAATCCGATGCAGGCTTTAGGCTCCTTACAGGGCTTTATGGAAAGTTATACAAAAGACTTAGAAAATAGCGGTGATAGTGCCAAACAAGAGCAAGGTAAGATTTTTCGTCAGGCATTGATGTTACTGGCTTCACCCAATGGGATTGCATTGACAACCCCAGAAGACATTGTTTTACAAGCTTCACAAGATATTGCTGAAAGTGCGCAAGGCTCAATTAACATGAGCGCTCAAAAGAATATTGTGGGTCATGCGCAGGATAAAATTAGTTTGTTTGCAGCACAGAAAGGTTTAAGTGCTTTTGCTGCAAAAGGACCGATAAAAGTACAGGCTCAGGATGATTTGATTGAAATCATTGCGAAGAAAGTCATTAAGCTGATTGCAACTGAAGATAAGATTGAGCTCACCAGCTCTAAAGAGATTGATCTAAAAGCGGGTGGTACTCAGCTGGTGGTTAATGGTAGTGGTGTCTTTATTAAAACTGGTGGAAAGTTTGAGGTGAAATCTGGACAACAGTTGTTTACCAGTGGAGCAACGGTGAATGCGCAATTGCCGAAAATGCCTGAGAGTGGGATGTATAGTAAACGCATTGATTTAAAAAATCTTGTACCAGAAAATCTCTTGAATACAGAATTAAACTATAAAATTATTAATCAAACGAAAAAAGTAGAATATATTGGTGAATTAGATGAATTTAGGACAAATCGTTTATTTTCAGACACTTCCGATCATATAGAATTTAGATTTATTGATAGCGAAAATGGAGAAAATGGAACAATGTTTATAAGTTTATTAGATCCGGATGATGAGTTATTCAGTTGCCTAAATGAAGTTGGCAGTGAAGACGATATTGATGAAAATAATGGGGGTGAGTAATGAATAAGGTAGTATCGATTTTATTATTGTTTATAGCTAGTTCTGCTTTAGCAGCTGAAAAGTGTGATTATAAAGTTCAGTTTGATGATACGATTCCTGCAAATGTCTCCTTCATAAAATTAGGGAAAGCTAAAGGCTACACGAAATTTGAAGTTAAGCCTGATTATTTTGAAACTACTATACAGGATTGCGCTTTTAAAAATAATAAATATTATATTTTATCTAGTTCAATTACTCATCCTGCAAATACATTAGCTCAATCAATCTTGGTTGTAAGTATTTTTGATAAATTTGGAAGCTTAAATGAACATAAATTTATAAATAAAAAATGGACTTGTGAGATTGATGATGGTTTTTATAAAAAAAACAATAAATTAGAAGTCCTTTATAGTTGTGCAGATAAGTCAGAAAATTTGAAATATAATAAATATGCGACTGAGGTAAAATAAATGGCTTATACATACGAAGATAAACTAAACTTTATTTCCTCAATCTATTGTTCTGTGAGGAGGATAGCATTCAAAAAAAATGTGAGTTGGGAGACTATATTAGCTCAAGCAGCCCAAGAAACTGGATGGGGAGAAAATATATTAGTAGGTACTAATAATATATTTAATATAAAAGCAGATAGGAGTTGGAAGGGTCCTAAAAGTAAACATTTAGTCTGGGAAGATAAACCTAATGGAAAGCGTGTGCAGGAATACCATGATTTTAGAAATTATAAAGATTTTGATGAAGCAATTGAAGATAGAGTTAAATTTTTAGAAGAAAATCAAAGATATCATAAATTTTTCAGTAATGGTGTAAGAGGTATATTTGAAAGGGAAGCCCAAGCATTAGAAGATGCAGGATATGCTACACATAAAGAAAAAAATAAAGCTACGGGGAATTTTGAATTAGTATATGCAGATAAATTAATAGAAGTGTTTAGAGGACCTTCAATGAGAAGGGCGATAGCCAGAGGTGAATCTAACGGACAATGCACTATTGTGAATGCTGTATTCTTGGATGATGATAATAGCAAAGAAGCAAATAAAGAAGTTGAAATTGTTATAGATGGAAATATCAGGGTAACGAAAATCACGGATAGTAATGCGATTATTAAAGGTATAGTTGTAAAGCCAAATGGAACTATTAGCTTTAAGAAAGATAATATTATTGTTCCAGCTAAAATTCCTTCAGCTAAAGCTCCAATAAATATTAAAATTACCAAAGCATCAACTCCTATAGCTGATAAATTAGACCAACATAATGGTAGTCCTTCTAGGAGAGAAAATGCTGTAGAAACTTCAAGGCAAACGCAAACTTCTACACCAACATCAAGTGCTGATAAGGGACTGACTTCTTTTAAAATAAAATTTGTAGAAAATGATACTAATAAAAGTATTGAAAACTTTTCATATGGAATTTTTTACAAAAATAAAATGAAAGAACATGTTGCTGATAGTAAAGGTGAAGAACAGATTCGTGCAGAATCTGGTGAAAAAATAGTGATTTACGTTAAAGATTCTTTTGGAAAATTAAATCAAAAAATTGAAGAATTTAATGTTCAAGAAAATGTATTAAAAGTCATTAAAATTCCTATTAGAGAAATAAAAGTATTGGTAATGGACCACTCTTCAACAAAGGCAATGGAAAATTATCATATTATTTCAGAATATAGAGGTTCAAAGAAAAATAAATACACAAGAAATGACGGTACAATCATTTTAAAAGGCTTAGCTGGATTTGGAGTGAAATTAACTATACCTTCAGGTCAGATTGTATTGCCAGAAACATATTTTGATAATAAAGTTTTATTTTATAAGCGAGCTTTGTTTGAAAAATATGAAAAACCTATTTTGACTAAACCAACAACAACTCCACCATTAAAAACAGATGGAGATATTGTTGTTTCAAAAAATAAAACTGCCCCAATATCACAAAATGATGTGCGTGGAAATAACGGACATCCTATTAAATTAGTCAGTAAAGAAGGTACATTTGAAGTTGAAACTTATTTAGACACTACAAAAGCGCTAGCATCTAATTTAAGTTATGAAATAGTTTATAAAGGGCAATCCCGTGTTCATATCAGTGGAAGTAATGGGCGTAAATTACATAAATGTGAGATAAATCAGGAAATAAGTATAAAGTATAAAAGTGGCAATAAAATATTAATTGAGAAGTATACTGTAATTGAAAATATGTCTCCTATTAAGATTTATATAACAAAATCTAAAGGTAAATTTAATAAAGCAATTTTTGCCCAAACTTTAAGAGCAAACTCTACAGCAAAAAGTCGTGGATTATGTGCAATGTATGTACGATTAGCTTTTGAAGCAGCTGGCGGAAAAGTTAATCCTAGACCTGGTTCTGCTTATCAATATGTAAGAGTTATGCAGGAAAATGAATTTAGAGAAGTAGATAAAGAAGGATATACACCACAAATAGGTGATATATATATTATTGATAGATTTGGATCACACGTGCATGGACATATTTCTGGTTATGATGGATCTCAATGGATATCGGACTTTAGACAAAATGGAATAAATATCTATAGAGGGCGACCTGCCATTAGCTACAGAGTTTTTCGGTATTATGATTAGAGGATAAATATGCTTACTGATTTTAAAAAAATGCTATATGTAATTTTTTTAACTTTTTTTTGTTTTGGTTGTGATTCAAAACATGCTGCACATGAGTCTAAAGAAAAATTGGATTCTATAAGTAAAGAAAGTATAAACCATAATGAAGTTGATATAGTATCTTTTATTTTAAACTTTTATAAAATATATTCTCCTTTTGATTTGGGTGGAAATAACGAAAATAAATTGAGTGATTTTATATCAAAGCATGGTGATGAATTTTTAACAAAAAAATTGAAATTATTGATTTTAGAGGATATTAAATGTACGCAAGAAGGTTATGTCTGTAACTTGGATATGGACCCATTTTATAATAGTCAAGATAAAATCGTATTGTCAAATGTCACAAAGCAAAATGATAAAACTGTAAATGTTTTATTTGATAATAAAAGTAAATTAATAATTTTATTAGATTGTGATGGGAAGTGTTTGATTTCAAATATTATTTATCCAGATGGATCTAACTTGGAAGAAAAATTGAAACAGAAGGATTGAGTCAAAGAAAGAATATGATTCTAGCATTAAAAAGAGTATTAAGAATACTCTTTTTTTTAATATTTTTATAAATTTTTTGTCATAATTTTCAATGGAAAATAATAAATTATTTTGATATTAATTTTTGTAAAAAATGAGATACTTAATAATATGGTTATTATGTTTCAGGTGATTTAAATTAGATTATGAGATTACTGCTAATCATGCAAATCCAGATTCTAGGAAAAATTTTATAAAAATTATCAATAGAAAAAAGTGAGATAGAAAATGGAAAAACAGTTTAGTGTATTAATATTTTTAAGTTTATTTGTTATTACAGGTTGTAGTGCAAAATCAGTTGAAAAGGATGCGGTATTAAAATTAAAAGTTGAACGTTGTGGTTTCGATTATGATATAGAGAATTACTATTGCAAAGCAGATAAATTAGACTTATATAAGAAGAGTGTTGGAAATAAAGTGGATTTTAATAAAAATTATACGATAATTAAAATAAATGATGGAAAATATTATCGACTAGTTGCACTTAATCAGAAGGATTTAAAGGTCTACCCTTTAAATTATCAAATAGGTTATAAGTCTAAATTTGATTATTCGGTGAATAATGATAGCTTGTGTGTTACAGGCGATTTTTATGCATATAGAGATGATTACAGTCATTCAAAGTTGTGTTTTAAGGCGATAAATGGAAGTTTTGTAAAAACAAATATTTCTGAAAATTTACCCAAAAGTACTAAAGAAAGCAATTTAAAAAAGATATTAATTCCTAATGCTTCAAATTACTTCTTGAAGTGTTTAAAAAGCAACTCTGAAAGTAAATGTGAGAAGCTAAGTGATTTGGAAAATCATGTATATAGTTTGAACGATGTGAAAAATATGTCGCCAGAAATTCATACGATCTTAAGCCAGAATAAAATTAATAATTTAAATTTAGATGGAGTTAAATTTATACCAGATATAGGAGATTCACAATTTGTGATTGGTGAAAAATATCATGACACAGATAATGGATCGACGACTTTATTCTATTTGATTAAAATAAAGCCAAAGATAGAGGTTTATAATCTTTAAGAAAGCTATGCTATTGATGGTAAATATAACTTAAGCTATAAAGATTCTGCGGGGAATAATAAAAATATAAAATTAAATTAATCTATAATATTTATAGTTAATTTCTGGATGAAAAGCAGCTTCATAAAGTTGCTTTTTCATTTAAAATATAGAGAAACTTTCGATTTCGATCATATAAAATTTAAACTGAAGGCTTTCTATCTTTAATTGCTATAATGGGTGTCTATGAAAAAATTAATCTTAATATCCTTGCTGTTATTCAGTATGGGTGGTCTTGCATTTGCTCAACCTAACACTTCCTGTAAAAATGATGATGAAAGCCTCATATGTATTAGAAGTAGTTCAAAGGCTGTCACTAATGAAATGAAAAAAGTGATCCTTAATATTGAGGAATCGACTGATAATCTGCAAAAATTTCAAATATCTCAATTGAAGTGGTTAGCTTATAAAAATGCATACTGTAAAGATTTTATGGGTGAAGAAGCAACCAATGCTCAAGGCGATGGTGCAACCATAATAATTGAATCATGTTTGCTCGATATTGATAAAGCAAGACTAGACGAACTTAAACGATTAAATAAAGTTTATTTAGCTCAATAAATGAATTTTATAAGACGTATAAACCAAAGAGGTTAGATGTCTTTTGCCTTTTTATTTATGACTGTTATATCTTTTTAAGGGTTTTGGTAACTGGACTTTAATATTAATTTTGGAGTATAAAATGAAAAAAATATTTATTATATTTCTTGTTGTTTTGAATTCGATTTATATGACTAATTCGCTAGCTAAGCCAAATGATAGTGAGGAATCATGTAATACAAATAACATAGTAGCAAATAATTTTAAAAAGACATTCCCTGTGATGTTGCCTATTTCATCAAAGAGTAAATTAAAAAGAGAAAATACAATTTCCTTCTCTCAATTTTCTAATAGTTTTTTACAAAAACTTTCAGAAAATCATGGTGATTTTGTGCCATTTGGAGGAGCGATAAGATTACCAGATATTTGTAATAAAACGGTTTTTATTGCTTATTTTACTGATGAAGGAGAGGTGGAAAATTATAGTCTTAATGTATTTAAAGATGGTAAGGGACATTCTGTGAATTTTGGAACGGGATCAGAATTCTGGATTGATAAAAAATATAATATTAAGGTTAAAAGCTATGATGGTAAGTTAGCTAAAATAAACTATTATAAAATTTCTGATGATGGCATTATTATGAAAAGTAAAAGTCCTTTCAATTAGTTGTCTAAAATACTAGATATTACTTTTTTTAAAATGAAATTTAATTAATAATTTCAATGAATAGCCATAAGGAAAAAGCATCATATGTTGATGCTTTTGCTATGAGTACAAAAATTATATTAGACTTCTTGCGAAAGTATAAATTGTTTATAATAGCTTTATGAGATATGAAAATTTAACAAAGTTCGATGATATTGAGTTCAAACGTTTAGTCGGAGTGACATGTCCTTTATTTTGTAAAATGGATCTCGTTTTACAAGAGGCTGAGCGTTTTAAGAAAAAAATTTGGCCGTCCTCACAACTTAGCAATTGAAGATCAATTGTTATTAACATTGAAGTACTTATGATCTTATAGTATTCAGCTTGAATTGTCTGCTGAGTTTGCAATAGCTGAAAGCAACGTTAATCGAACCATCCAAAAAATTGAGAACTGGCTTATACAGTCTAGAGTATTTTTATTACCTAAAAGAAATCAATACATTACAGATCATGACTTTGTTATTGTGGAGGTAACAGAATCTGAGATAGAACGTCCTAAACAAAAAAATTAAGTTGTATAATGGTAAAAAGAAAAAATCCAATAGCTAATCAAACAATGACCATATAGCATATAGATTGTTATTTATATAAAGTCAGGCATTTAGTAGAAAATATGTTTTGTAGATTAAAGTAGTTTTGAGAAATAGCCACTTGATATGACAAATTAAAACGGAACTATGAAATTTCTGTTGCATTAGCTTGCATATTTTTATGGCTCCACTTGTAGGTTAAATTATGAACCCTAAATGTCAACAGATCCTAAATATTTCGAAGGAATTCAACTTGTTTAAAAGTATTTACCAAAAGATATTTATTATTATTTTCTTAAGTTTTAGCACTTATGCTGGTGCGGATAATATTAAGCGAAAAGATAAAAATAGTGATGGTTTAGATATAACGCATTTACCTTATAACTCTCAAGATCATTTGAAATGTTTGGAAAATAACTCTAAAGATAATTGCCAATCAGTAAATTTAATTTCTTCTAGTAAACTTACTCATGCTTATAATTTTATAAATTCTCAATATGGGCGTGGGGTTGTTCTACCTGAAAGTAGTGATCGGAAGTTGATAGTTATTTCGCCTTTTTTAGATGAAAGCGAAACACTTTTAAATATAAACATTGTTGATAAATTTGGAGTTGTCACAGAAAAAAGTTTATCTGAAAAAACAAAGTTTATTATAGATAAAAACTATAATTTAATTTATATCAAAAATGGAAAAACGATAAAAGAAAAATTATAAAAGTTCTGGGCTTTAATGTAAATTAGGAGCCCAGTTATTCAATGCTATTTACATTTATAGGAAGCCTATATTAAAGATCTTTCATAAATAAAAAAATGATCATGTGGAGTGAATTATATTGGTATTGAAAGTTCCTTCTCCCTATGGGAGAAGGTTAGGATGAGGGTGCTTTTATGTTGATTTATGGTTTTAAAAAGCACTTATGAAAGAAGTCTATTGATGATATTTAGTTTAGGGAAAAACCTTTTTTCTTTATTTTATTTTTGATAGTCGGCTGTTCTTAATAGAAAATGAACACCTTGATTAATGAAAAATAATATAATTTTCAGAATGTTGAGATTATTTTTTAAATTAATAAGCAGCTTTATAAAGCTGCTTATTTAATGGATTTCTATCAATCTTCCAAAATCTCTTCCAACACTTCTTCATTCGGTGCAAAGAAATAAGCACCATCCATAGGTGTTACAAAGTGCAGCAAACGGTCATGAATCCCATCGCCTTGAGTACCAAACATATTGACTAGCATACGATCAATACGGGTTAAGTCTTTGGTATAGGCAATAAAAAATAGACCTTGCTCACCTTGACCATCGCCATAAGGAAGAGAGTGGCGTAATATTTCTAATTCTTCACCTTCATTATCTTCAATGACAACACGAGCAATATGGGCATTTTCAGGTTTGTGTTCATCGTCCATCTCTATACTTTCTAATTTAGAACGACCAATCACATTTTCCTGTGCATCAACTTTTAAACGTTTCCACTTTTCAAGTTCATGTACATAACGTTGTGCGAAAATAAAAGAACCATCTTCAAAAATACCTGAATCTTCACCTAATAACGCAGTCTCAGCACGATCATCAGGGAATTGAGGATTTTCGGTACCATCAATAAACCCAGTCAGGTCACGACCGTCGAGATAACGGAAGCATACCCGTTCATCCAGAACCTCAACTTGATTTTGGATGCCATCAAAAAAGGATTGGCTAAGCGCAAAGCAAATATCTGTACGTGCAGACGCAATATGAATCAGAACATCAGCAGGAACGACTGGCATCGCAAATGCGCCTTGAATCGGTTCTAACTGCTTAAACCCTTCAGGAGTTGTGTGATAAAGTTTTGCCCAAAGTTCAGGGCCAAAAGCGATTGAGGTCTTGATTTCGGCTTCAGGATGTTGAGTGATTAGGCGATCACGTGTACTTAACAACGCATTGAGTTGTTCTTTTAAACCATCAATAGACAGATTTTTTAAATTTAAAACAATGAAACGAGCATGGTTAGAAGGTAAAGGTAGAATTACAGATTGGGCTGTCATATGGTGATGGCTCCTCAATTTTTATTTATCAATACTCTTATTGTGCATGATCAAGTAACAGCTGAATAGTAAAGTCTTATACTTTTTACCAATTAAATTAATCGAAATGTATCGTTTTAAAACCGCTATAATAGCGTGTTCAAAGTTTTCTATTCTTTTGTTATGTCGTATCAAGTCTGGTTTGCCTATATGTTGGCGTGCTGGGTGATCAGTATTTCACCTGGTGCGGGTGCGATCGCGTCTATGTCGAGCGGTCTTAATTATGGTTTTCGCCGTGGTTATTGGAATGCAATCGGTTTACAACTGGCATTGTTGGTTCAAATTGCGATTGTCGCAGCAGGTGTTGGGGTATTATTTGCAACCACACCATTGGCATTTTTCGTGGTGAAATGGTTTGGGGTTTTATATTTATTGTATTTAGCTTACATACAATGGACAACGAAAACACAGTCGATAGATATCCCGACTGAGCAACCGACAAAATCTATTCCCAAGCTGATCTTATATGGCTTTATTGTCAATATCAGTAATCCAAAAGCCATCGTCTTTTTACTTGCTGTTTTGCCACAATTTCTAGACTTGTCTAAACCACAATGGATTCAATATGTGATTATGGCAGTGACCATGATCATGATTGATTTGATAGTCATGGCTGGTTATACGGGATTGGCAGCCAAAGTGTTAAGACTATTAAAATCACCCAAACAACAAAAATATATGAACCGTACTTTTGCCGTATTGTTTAGTTGTGCCGCTGGCTTATTGAGTTTGGTTCACCAATAAAAATATAGGCGATTAACTGCTTGATATGTTAGAGATTTGATCATATAAATAAGCCATTGTTTCGAGGATGCTTTGAATTATTTAGAATTTTATCTGTATGCCATTAGTGTGATTATCATGATTGCAACGCCTGGTCCAGTCATGATCTTGGTTGCAAGTGCAGGTTTAAAAGGTGGCTACCGACAGTCTTTACTGACCATTATTGGGACAAATTTGGCCTCTTTGGTATTGATCACAGCTTCTATTTTAATTTTAAAGGGCATGTTTAGTGTCAATGAAGCACTTTTCTTGATCATTAAAGTTTTAGGATGTCTTTATATTGCCTATCTAGGTTATGGAATTCTAAAAGAAGTATTATCTCAGCAGGAGCATCAACTCAATACAATGTTGTCGCCTGTAGATGGTGGTCTTAGCAAAGGTTTTTTAGTGGGTATCTCAAATCCTAAAGATATCATTTTCTTTTCATCATTTTTTCCGCAGTTTATTCATATTCATGCTGATATAAATACCAGTCTGATTATCTTAGTCGTGACATGGATTATTTTAGATTTTCTCACGTTATCTTTGGTCTATCTGTCGTTTAATAAACTTTCTAAAAGTCAAATTTATCCAAAAATATTAGGGCTTTGTGGATTAATTCTGATTGTCATTGCTGTATATGGGTTATATGTTTCGTTAAAAAGCATAGTTTAAATATTGAGTGCGGCTAAAGATGGAAATGATTGATTCATCAAGCCATCTTTCTTACTTTCATTACACAGAAAATCACAGCAAACAGCAAAGACATGGTTAATACGATGCTTAGCCCTGTAGAGATGTTCAGGGCAGCACTTGACCATAACCCCACCGTCACACCAATTTGAGCAATCACAAACGCCCCCATCACCATTTGTTTCGGAGAGTGAGAAATAAGACGCGAAGCCAGTGCGGGGATGACCAATAATGCGCCCATCAGTAATGAACCAACGGCACGTAAAGCGAGTACGGTGAATAAAGCCAATAACAACATAAAAATTAAGCGCTGCCATTTGGCGTTTACGCCTTCACTTACTGCAATATCAGGATCAATCGCAATTTGAATTTGTGCTTGCCAGTAACGGTAGAGGACAGCTAAAGCAACAATAATCACAGTTGCAAAAATGGGTAGATCTGACCACTCAATTGTTAACAAATCGCCAAATAAATAACTTAATAATTCAGGACGTAATGCGGGTAAATGTTGAATTAACAATAGACCTGAACAGAGTAAGGTGGCAGCACATAATGCAAGTAAGGCGTCATTGGGTAAACGAGGGTCATGTAAAACCCAAAGTACAGCCACCAAGAGAATTGCAGTAAAGCTAACACCGACCCAAAGTGGTAAACTCAAAACAGCTGCTAAAGCGACACCCAGCAGGGTACCATGTGCCATGGTGTCAGCAAAAAAAGACATTCTGCGCCATAGCATTAAACAACCTAGCGGAGCGGTTAGAAACACTAAAAGTGTTCCCATAATCCATGCAGGTAACAGTAATTCTAACCATTCCATCATGGTTTAAGCTTCCGGTTCTGGGTGAATGTGTGGATGTGGGCCATGTTCACAAGTTTTGGCCGAGTCACCATGCGCACAATGATCATGATGGTGTTGGTAAAAAGCATGGTATTTTCCAAAAGTATCGCCAAACAAAGCTTGATACTCTGGATGTTGTTGAATACTGTCAGGTAAACCACTACAGCAAATGTGTTTATTTAAACAGACAACTCGCTGAGTGCCTTGCATGACCCACTGTAAATCATGAGACACGATTAAAATGGCACAACCATAACGTTGTGGCAGGCTACGCACATATTCATACAGTTCAGCTTCAGACTGGATATCTAAACCTTGCATAGGTTCATCTAAAACCAAAATATCGGGTTGGCGTAATAAAGCACGGGCCAATAAAACCCGCTGACGTTCACCACCTGAAAGTTGTTGTACTTTGGCATACTCTAATTTGGCAATACCAGTATCTCGTATGATTTCAGCTTTAATGGCCTTATCACATTTCTCAAGATCAAGTAGATCTTTAACTCTTAAAGGTAAGCTATGAGAGGGATTAAATTTTTGTGGTACATACGCCAGTTTAATTTTTTTTTGGCTGATAATTTTACCTGCATTGGGTTTTAAAATACCTAATAATACTTTGATCAGGGTTGATTTACCTGCGCCATTCGGACCAATAAGCGTGACAATTTCTTTTTCTTGTAATGAAAAATCTATATTTTTTAGAATGTCACGATCATCAATTCGGACATTAATCTGTTGCAGTTGAACGAGAGGGGAGTTTAGGCTTTGTTCGAGCACTGCTGACATATTCCTGAAATCTCAATAATACTGTGATGTGCATTGAAGTGATCTGACTTTGCTAAATGATCTAATTCTTGAATCAAACCTTTTGCTGAAGCTTCTTTCACTGTATGACATTCAGTGCAAATTAAAAATGCGGCTTGATGTCCTTCACGTGGGTGACAACAAGGGATATAAGCATTAATAGAAGTTAAACGGTGAATAAAACCTTTTTCTAAAAGAAAATCTAAGGTTCTATACACAGTAGGTGGCGCAGCTGGACGTTCTGCAGCACCTTTCATCTTGGCTAGCAGATCATAAGCACCTACAGGACCTGAGGCATTCAAAATTAATTCAAGTACTTCTTTACGTAAGGGGGTAAGGCGGGCACCTGAGGTTGCACAAAGGTTTTCTGCTTCTGATAAACGAGCTTCTACATTGAGATGATCGTGTACACCATGCAAAGTATCATGCTGTTCGTGTGAACATAAGCTCATATCAGACCTCAAAACTTGTTATTTGAATGGAAGAGAATCGCAAATATTAACATGAAGCTCTATCAACTTACGAATAGCGTAGGTATTTTTTAACTTCTGTTATACTATAACATAAATTTTTTTTGGTAATACACTCCCATGAATCGCATTATTGCCTTTTGCTTATGTGCATTATTAACTAGTGTTACTTGGGCTCAAGCGCCTTTAGTGGTATCAACTCACCCTATTTATTTGATTGCAAAAGAAATAACAGAAGGCGTGGAAGAGCCAGTTTTACTTTTGAGAAATCAAACAGGGCATGATGTGCAACTTACACCAGATAATCGTAAAACGATTATGGATGCTTCATTGGTGATTTGGCTGGGAAAAGAACATGAAGCGCCTTTGGAAAAGGTGTTGGGAGAAAATGCTAAGGCCATTTCAATACTCAATTCAGGCATTATCCAAGCGCTTCCATTAAGAAGTCCAAAAGGTATTGCACTTAAAGATACCATTGATACACATGTCTGGTTAGACCCTAACAATGCCGTACGTATTGGATTCTTTATTGCAGCCTTACGTTCACAACAACATCCTGAAAACAAAGTAGCATACTGGAATAACGCTAAGAAGTTTGCCAGTGAAATGCTGCGAGTCTCACAGAAAAGTATCAGTGCGGGTACGGCACGTCCATATTGGGCTTATCATGATGCTTACCAATATTTAGAGCGTTCATTAAACTTGAAATTTGCAGGGGCGATGACAGATGATCCACATGTTGCACCAACTGTAACCCAAATTAAGTTTTTAAATGACACGCGACCTTACAAAAAAATGTGTTTACTTGCAGAAGGCAGTGCAAGCCCGAGTCAGTACCGAAAATTGGGTGAAATTTCATTTCAAGCGGTAGACGAAACTTTGGCTAAACAACAAGATTTTGTGGTTGCATGGCAGACTTTGGCTCAACAAACACAAGCTTGCGTACTTAATGCACGGAAATGATGCAAAAAATAATCAACAATTGTTCATATGCAAAGCAACCTGTATATCGAAAAAAACACGACTAAGGTCGGGAAAAGATTGCATGTTCAGGGGTGTAACTCTATAATGCCTGCGATTAAAAACGATCATCAGCTAAACTTGTCAAGCATTTATGCTGTGAGTGGATAAAAAATGAGCCAAACTAGTCGCTTGATTGACCGACGATTAGCAAAAGCTTTGGTCTATTTGCAAGCGTTTATGATTCCTGTTTCAGCCTTGGTAGCGTGGGTCTTGAAAGACTCGACTGCGGCTCTGAGTGCAGCGTTAGGTGCACTGATATGTTGGCTTGCCAGTTGTTATTTTTCTTGGCAGTCGTTTCGAGCAGCAGGGGCACGTGCTTCAAAACAAGTTCTTTCGAACATGTATAGAGGCTTAATGGGCAAATTTGCAATTGTGATCGTTGGTTTCATTTTAATTTTATGCAATGTCAAACCGTTATCTCCGGTGGCATTGTTTTGTGGTTTTATTCTCGTTCAAGCGATGTCGTGGATTGCTCCTTTTTGGGTAGCACGACAACAAAAACGAGTATAAGCGCAGCAGAAATTGAAAATTTTTTTGGGGATTAACGAGATATCATGCAGCACGCGATATTCGTTAACTCTATTTATTATTTGACATTGACCAGGTGTGATTTATGGCTGCTGAAGAACATGCCCTGACTTCGACCGAGTATATCAAGCATCACTTGACCAATATGACCTATGGCAAAATGCCAGATGGTACTTGGAAATTGGCTGAAAGTGGTGCAGAAGCTCAACAGATGGGGTTCACTGCTATTCACTTGGATTCAATGGGTTGGTCAATTGGCCTTGGTGTGATTTTCTGTTTGATATTCTGGTGTGTAGCGAAAGCTGCAAACTCTGGTGTTCCTACCAAGTTCCAGTCTGCAATCGAAATGATTATCGAGTTTGTTGACTCAAGTGTTCGTGATACGTTTCATGGTAAATCACGTTTAATTGCACCTTTAGCCCTCACAATTTTTGTGTGGATTTTCTTGATGAATGCGATGGATTTACTTCCAGTAGATTTCATTCCGCATCTTGCAGGAATTATTGGTTCAAACGTATTTGGTATGGATCCTCACCACGTTTACTTTAAGATTGTTCCATCTACAGACCCTAACATTACCCTTGGTATGTCTTTGTCTGTATTTGCACTGATCTTGTTCTATAGTATTCGTGAAAAAGGCATCGGCGGTTTCGTTGGTGAATTGGCACTTAACCCATTTAATCCAAGTAACCCAGTTGCAAAAGCGTTATTGATTCCAGTGAACTTAATTCTAGAATTAGTAACATTCCTTGCACGTCCAATTTCATTGGCGCTCCGACTATTCGGTAACATGTATGCGGGTGAGTTAATCTTCATTCTTATCGCGTTGTTACCTTTCTGGATCCAGTGGGCGTTGTCTGTGCCTTGGGCTATCTTCCACATTCTTGTTATTACATTGCAAGCCTTCATTTTCATGATGCTAACAATCGTATACTTGAGCATGGCAAGCGAAAAACATTAATGGTATTGCCTAACTGTCATCCGGTGGTTAGGTATAATTTTTTTACTTTAATTTGGTATAAACCTAACCTCTGAGGAATTATCATGGAACTCACTTTAGGTCTAGTTGCAATTGCATCTGCTATCTTGATCGCTTTTGGTGCTTTAGGTACTGCGATTGGTTTTGGTCTTTTAGGCGGCCGTTTCCTTGAAGCTGTTGCTCGTCAACCAGAATTGGCTCCACAACTTCAAACTCGTATGTTCTTAATCGCAGGTCTTCTTGATGCTGTGCCTATGATCGGTGTTGGTATTGGCTTGTTCTTCATCTTCGCTAATCCATTTGTAGGTTAATCAGCTTAATTCCGAAATTCACTATTTGAGGAATTTGCAATGAATATCAACCTCACATTGTTTGGCCAAGCGATTGCATTTGCGATATTTGTCGCATTCTGCATGAAGTTTGTATGGCCACCACTAATCAATGCGATTAGTGAGCGTCAGCGTAAAATCGCTGATGGCTTAAATGCTGCAGAGAAAGCGAAAGCTGATCTTGCTGATGCACAAGCACAAGTTAAGCAAGAAATTGATGCGGCGAAAGCACAAGCGGCTCAATTGATCGAACAAGCGAACCGTCGTGCGGCACAATTGGTCGAAGAAGCGCGTACTCAAGCATCTGCTGAAGGTGAGCGTATTCGTCAACAAGCGAAAGATGCTGTTGACCAAGACATCAATTCTGCTCGTGAAGAATTACGTCAACAAGTTGCTGCTCTTGCAGTTGCTGGTGCAGAGAAAATTCTGAACCAACAAGTTGACGCAGAAGCTCATAATGCCATGCTGAATCAGCTGGCTGCTAAACTTTAAGAGAGGCGAATATGGCTGAATTCTTGACGTTGGCACGCCCATACGCTAAAGCAGCATTTGCTTATGCATCTGAGCAAAATGCAACTGACGCTTGGTCAAATGCATTACAACTGCTCAGTGCTGCGGTGCAAGATGAAGCATTCTCCGCTTATTTAAATCGCCCTGAGTTGACACCTGCTGAGCAGGTTGATCTTTTTGCGAAAGTTTTAGGTAATGAACAAACTGCGGCTGTGTCAAACTTTTTGACACTTCTTGCAGACAATGGCCGTTTGGCATTGTTACCTGAAATTGACACAGAATTTGAGCAACTCAAATCGCAAAATAACAACACTGTAGATGTTGTGATTGAATCCGCTTTTCCATTGGATTCAGTACAAGAACAGAAGTTGGCTCATGCGTTAGAAAAACGCTTGAACAGCGCTGTGAAAGTTACAGTTGAAGTAAATCCAGCATTGATTGCTGGTGTTGTTATTCGTGCAGGCGACCAAGTGATAGATGATTCTGCGCTTAGCAAGCTTGAAAAAATGCGGACTCGTCTTCTAGCGTAATTGTTAAAAATAACTACGTCTAAAGAAGACTGAACTTTAAAAAGATTGAGGTATAGCGCAATGCAACAACTGAATCCATCCGAGATCAGTGCGCTCATTAAACAGCGTATCGGCGATCTGGACACCAGCGCGACCGCTAAGAACGAAGGGACCATTGTTATGGTTTCCGACGGTATTGTGCGTATTCACGGCCTTGCTGATGCAATGTACGGTGAAATGATCGAATTCGACGGCGGCTTATTTGGTATGGCACTGAACCTAGAACAGGATTCAGTGGGTGCCGTTGTCTTAGGTAACTACTTAAGCCTTCAAGAAGGTCAAAAAGCTCGTTGCACAGGTCGTGTATTAGAAGTTCCGGTTGGTCCAGAACTTTTAGGCCGTGTAGTAGATGCTTTGGGTAACCCGATTGATGGTAAAGGCCCTATTGATGCAAAACTTACTGATGCTGTTGAAAAAGTAGCACCAGGTGTAATTTGGCGTCAATCAGTGGATCAACCTGTACAAACTGGTTATAAATCAGTAGATACAATGATCCCTGTTGGTCGTGGTCAGCGTGAGTTGATCATCGGTGACCGTCAAACTGGTAAAACAGCGATGGCGATCGATGCGATCATTGCTCAAAAACAATCAGGCATTAAGTGTGTATACGTTGCGATTGGTCAAAAACAATCAACAATTGCAAACGTAGTACGTAAGCTTGAAGAAACTGGCGCTATGGCGTACACAACTGTTGTAGCAGCTGCTGCAGCTGATCCTGCAGCAATGCAGTATCTTGCTCCATATGCTGGTTGTACAATGGGCGAGTACTTCCGTGACCGCGGTGAAGACGCACTTATCATTTATGATGACTTGTCTAAACAAGCTGTTGCTTACCGTCAAATTTCATTGCTTCTTCGTCGTCCACCAGGTCGTGAAGCTTATCCAGGTGATGTGTTCTATCTTCATTCACGTCTACTTGAACGTGCTTCTCGTGTATCTGCTGACTATGTTGAGAAATTCACTAATGGTGAAGTTAAAGGCCAAACTGGCTCATTAACTGCATTGCCAATTATTGAAACTCAAGCGGGTGACGTATCTGCATTCGTACCGACAAACGTAATTTCGATTACTGATGGTCAGATCTTCTTAGAAACATCATTATTCAACGCAGGTATTCGTCCTGCTGTGAACGCGGGTATCTCTGTATCGCGTGTTGGTGGTTCTGCTCAAACGAAGATCATCAAAAAATTGTCTGGTGGTATCCGTACTGCTTTGGCGCAATACCGTGAATTGGCAGCATTTGCTCAGTTCGCTTCTGACCTTGATGAAGCAACTCGTAAGCAACTTGAGCATGGTCAACGTGTAACTGAATTAATGAAGCAAAAACAATATGCTCCATATTCAATTGCTGACCAAGCTGTTTCAATTTATGCATCTAACGAAGGCTACATGGCTGACGTTGAAGTGAAGAAAATCGTAGACTTTGATACTGCGTTAATTTCTTACTTCCGTTCAGAACATGCTGCGTTAATGCAAAACATCGATGAAACTGGTAACTACGACAAAGACATCGAAGCTGCAATCAAAGCAGGTATTGAAAGCTTTAAAGCGACTCAAACTTACTAATTTCAATGTATGTTGTTGTTAGTTATGGTTTGGTTCACGGATCAACCTTCGGAAGCTCGAAAGGGCTTTCGAATACTAGGTTAAGCGTATGGCAAATTTAAAAGAAATTCGCGCCAAAGTAGCTAGTATCAAGAGCACGCAAAAGATTACTCGCGCGATGCAAATGGTAGCAGCTTCTAAGATGCGTCGTGCGCAAGAGCGCATGGCTCAGGGCCGTCCGTATGCCGAAAATATGCACCGTGTAATTGCTCATTTGGTCCAAGCGAATCCTGAATACAAACATCGCTATATGGTTGAACGCCCTGTAAAACGCGTTGGCTATATCATTGTTTCTTCAGATCGTGGTCTTGCTGGTGGTTTGAACATTAACTTGTTCAAAAAAGTCGTAAAACACGTACAACAGCAACAAGAGCAGTCAATTGAAGTTCAATTTGCTTTAATTGGTCAAAAAGCGGTTTCGTTTTTTAAAAACTACGGCGGTAAAGTACTTGGCGCAACTACGCAAGTAGGTGATGCTCCAAGTCTTGAACAGTTAACTGGTTCTGTACAGGTGATGTTAGATGCATTTGATAAAGGCGAGTTAGATCGTATTTATCTTGTGTCAAACGGCTTTGTCAATGCCATGACTCAAAACCAAAAAATCGAACAACTTGTTCCTTTAGCTGCGGCTGATACGGACGAGGATCTTAACCGCCAATATGGTTGGGATTATCTATATGAACCAGAAGCTGAAGAGCTTTTAAATGGTTTATTGGTTCGTTACATTGAGTCTATGGTTTATCAAGGTGTGATTGAAAACATCGCATGTGAGCAGTCTGCTCGTATGGTTGCAATGAAAGCTGCAACTGACAACGCAGGTGATCTTATCAAGAGCCTACAACTCATTTATAACAAGCTGCGTCAAGCCGCGATTACTCAGGAAATTTCTGAGATCGTTGGTGGTGCCGCTGCCGTTTAACATTATTTTGAATTGAGGAGACAGCAATGAGTAGCGGTCGTATCATTCAGATCATCGGCGCGGTTATCGACGTCGAGTTTGAACGCAATAGCGTTCCTAAGATCTATGACGCTCTCCAAGTTGACGGTACTGAAACTACTTTAGAAGTTCAGCAACAACTTGGTGATGGTGTAGTTCGTACCATCGCAATGGGATCTACAGAAGGTCTTAAACGTGGTCTAAACGTATCTAATACTGGTGCACCTATTTCTGTACCTGTAGGTACTGCATGTTTAGGTCGTATCATGGACGTTCTTGGTCGCCCAATCGACGAAGCTGGTCCAGTTGCGACTGAAGCGCGTTTGCCGATTCACCGTCAAGCACCTTCTTATGCTGAACAAGCTGCTTCTACTGACCTTTTAGAAACTGGTATTAAAGTCATTGACTTACTTTGCCCGTTTGCTAAAGGTGGTAAAGTTGGTTTATTCGGTGGTGCCGGTGTTGGTAAAACTGTAAACATGATGGAATTGATCAACAACATCGCGAAAGCTCACTCAGGTTTATCTGTGTTTGCTGGTGTTGGTGAGCGTACTCGTGAAGGTAATGACTTTTACCACGAGATGAAAGATTCTAACGTTCTTGACAAAGTAGCAATGGTCTACGGTCAGATGAATGAGCCACCAGGTAACCGTTTACGCGTAGCGTTAACTGGTTTGACCATGGCTGAATACTTCCGTGATGAGAAAGATGAAAACGGTAAAGGCCGTGACGTATTGTTGTTCGTTGACAACATTTACCGTTACACATTGGCTGGTACTGAAGTATCTGCTCTTTTAGGTCGTATGCCATCTGCAGTAGGTTACCAACCGACGCTTGCAGAAGAGATGGGTGTTCTTCAAGAACGTATTACATCGACTAAGTCTGGTTCGATTACATCTATCCAAGCGGTATATGTACCTGCCGATGACTTAACAGATCCATCGCCTGCAACTACATTTGCTCACTTAGATGCAACTGTAGTATTGAGCCGTGACATCGCATCTTCTGGTATTTACCCAGCGATCGACCCACTTGACTCTACTTCACGTCAGTTAGATCCACTTGTTGTTGGTGCTGAGCATTATGAAATTGCACGTTCTGTACAGAACGTATTGCAACGTTATAAAGAGCTTAAAGACATCATCGCAATCTTGGGTATGGACGAGTTAGCAGAAGAAGATAAGTTGATTGTTTACCGTGCGCGTAAAATCCAACGTTTCTTCTCTCAACCGTTCCACGTAGCTGAAGTGTTTACTGGTGCTCCTGGTAAACTTGTACCACTTAAAGAAACAATTCGTGGCTTTAAAGGTCTTCTAGCTGGTGAATACGATCACATCCCAGAACAAGCGTTCTATATGGTTGGTGGTATTGACGAAGTGATCGCTAAAGCCGAGAAGCTTTAATTAGCAACTCTAATTTAGGAGATTCACATGTCGACTATGCAATGTGATGTTGTAAGTGTTAATGAGTCTTTGTACTCAGGCACTGTGACAATGCTTATCGCAAAAGGTGCTGGCGGTGAATTGGGTATCATGCCTGGTCACGCTCCGTTAGTCACCTTACTCAAGCCGGGCGCAATTCGCGTTCTGCTTGAAAACGGTACAGAAGAGTTAATCTATGTATCTGGTGGTGTTCTAGAAGTTCAACCGCATGTTGTTACTGTGCTTGCAGATACTGCAGTTCGTGCTGACAACTTAGATGAAGCTGCAATTCTTGAAGCACGTAAAAATGCTGAACAATTGCTTGCAAATCAAAAAAGCGATTTGGACTCTGCTGCTGCTTTGGCTGCTCTTGCAGAAACTGCTGCTCAGTTGGAAACCATCCGCAAAATCAAAAACCGCGCGCTATAAGACGCAGTTTAAGATTGAAAAACCACCCGCGAGGGTGGTTTTTTTATGCGATTAATTTATGGATGGTTCAAATTTTTAACAACTCATCATGCTAGAAACTTATCCTTGGGGAGTATCCAATAAAAATTGTGTTTGTATAAATTGACTATAATCTTCACCTAAAGTTAATTCATAGTTTTTAAAAATGTGTCGACGAGTTGATACTGTCGACTGTTTAGTTTTCGGATTAAAACCACTTTTTTCAATTTCTGTCCAATATAAACCTGTGCCACGCTTTTGCCATGATGGCAATTCATTGAAGTTAATGTCACGGCTAAAGAGTAAATCATGCTTCTCTTGGCGAGATAATCCTTTTACTTGGTCGGTTGCATTTTTTATATTTTCTCCTTCCTTGCGCAACATCCAATAGCAATGTGCATTGAGTGCGTTGCGATGAGCATCTTCGTGACGCCAACGAAAATAATCTTCAACAGCTTTTGCATTGGGCAGTATACAAATTCGAGCATCAAAAGTTGCTATCTCATCATGTAACACACTGAACTTTGCACTGGCTTCTGCGGCTAAAATAGAAATGATTTTTCGTGTTTTACGATTAAAGCTATCATCTTTTAAATGAAACAGTAAGGAGATTTCATCGCTTTGTGTATAGCCATAAATAATATTAAAGCCACATTGCATTAAGTGAGCTGTTGTTTCGACCATCAAGTCCCTAAAACGGAGGTCAAAGGGCGCTTCAAATTTCCAAATATCTTTGGTGAGTTTGGTAAAGCCACGTCCATCCAAACGCACAACGATATATTGTTCTGGCGGTACACAGAAATCATAAGCTGTTTCATAAACACGTAATCGTGTATCTAGATCATCAAATCTCATGGTTAAACTTCTTCGTTATTCTCATGCTAAAGTTATATTTCATCACTGACTAGTTTTAGCATAATCTAAACAATAAAAAAGGAGATATAGAAGACAATGCACCTCATCGAACAACAAGCGCACTTTTGGGAACTTTATCAAACGCAAGATGACTACTATCTCAGTATTGCTGTAGATATGAGTTCTGTTGTTTCATGTTGGGATATTTATTTAATCGAAGTAGAAATTCTGGCGTATCACAACAAAGGTCGAATTGTGATCGAAGACTTGGCAAATTCAATTGTGGCTGAAACCTATCGTGGAGATTTTTCCAATTTAGCAGCTCGGAAAGTACCTAGAGAAATACAACAACAGATGCAAACCGCATTTAAGACATGGCGGTTGGCTCAAGATTAAATTTTTTATTCAGTTATGACAGTAATTGAAAAGCCATTATTTTCTATTATGTTTACTTTAAACAGCGCATCAAACCCTTCTGAACGATTCGGGACTTCTAATTTATAAAAGGTGGCTTTAACGCCTTTTTCAGCAATATTGGCTTTTCCCTCACGTTGTGCATTACGCTGTAAAGTACTGTCTAAATCCGTTTCAAAATAATATGAAATGACCTTGAAGCCAGCAGTTTTGGCAAGTTGAATATAACGGGCTCGATCGGCTTTACTTATGTTGGTGTTATCTATCAAGATTTTGGTTTTAGAGGCTATAGCAGCTTCAAACAGTATCTTTTCGCGATGGCGTGTTTTTAGCATATCGAGATTGATACGTAGATGTGTATGGTAAAAATACTGTTGATAAAAAGTAGATTTACCCGAAGCTTGTACGCCTGTGAATAAAATCAGTTGCATGAAACACTACAAAAATACGGTTAATCGGCTATTAAATCATGTTCATGAACTTTGCTACAATCCATTCATTGTTGTAGAAAACCAATAAACTTAAAATGAAAAAATTAGTTCAATGTCAGTATTTATTTTCTGTACTTCTACTGAGTGCTGTTTCAGCATGTCAAAGTCAATTTGTCACTAAACCTAATGCACCCACTGAAGCAAGTTTGGTGGCAAATTCAGTGGGAAATGGTTTAGAAACCGAATTAGATATCGATTATGTTGTGGCATTTAAAAATTTGAAAATGGCCTATGGGCAATGTGTTGCGTTTACTGGCGAAAAAGATTTTGTATTTACGGATAATCGACTAGAAAGAGATTTAGAAATGGGAACCTTGTTTACCCGTACAGAGGGTGGGGCGTATTTATCAAAGACCTTGGTGGAATCGATTGGAAAGAATAAAACCCGTTTAACGCTATTTTTGCCCACAAGTTATAAGTCTGCTCAAGCTCGTTTTAAGTTAGATGCTAAACGCGCGCTAGGACTAGACCCATCATGTAATGTCGCAAAGCCAAGCTAAGACTAGTCTGTTCAAATCTAATTAACTCTGCTCAGAGGCTTGTTCTGTATTTGATCTAGGGATTATCATACCTGCGAGTTTAAGCATATCTAATTGGATGGTATTCATTTGTTGTTCGATTTTCTTAAAATCAACTTTTGAAATGTCTAAATCACCGTTTAACAGTGCTGAGTTAAGCACTTGCTTATTGGCCTGTAGCACTTGTTGGCGGATACCATCAATCTCTTGGCTTTTTAAATCTAATGAAATCAATGCTGTGTTAAAGCCTTGTAGTTCACGAGTCAATGTTTTGACAGATTGTTGCAGCTCAGCTTGATTTTGCGATTGTATCGCTTGTTGTAAGTTAGCTTGGCTTTGCTGTAATTTTTCAACATAGTCACCAGTTTTCAGCTGTACGTTGGCAACATCACGTGCGATATAAAACATATTGCCTTGTTTTAAATCTTCAGTAGTTTTTGCTATTGATTGATTATTATTGTTTGAGTCGGATGTATTTTCACTTATTTGCGCAGATTCAATCGCTTGAGCGTCATCTTGTTGCCGTGATTGTTCAGCTGCTTGATTGCAGCCTAGCAGTAACATGCCTGAAATAAAAATAACAAAAGGCAAAGCCGCACCTTGTAAAAGCTTTTTCATCGTTGTCCAAAAGTAATTTAATCTGTTAAGAATTGACTATAATTTGCAAAAGTGTAGAGATTGAGGATTGTTGCAAAGGGCATACAGTCTGTAACTTTAGAGATTCATTTTTACTCAAACAAAAGCAAAAAAAGAGTGCATTTTTAGCACGCCATTGAAGGTTGTTGAAATTTAAAAATTGTGAATAAAGCTAGAGGGAGTTTTGATCGAAAATATAAAATTTTCGATCAAAACTGCAAAACATATAAATTTATTTAAAGCATAGTGCTTTTAATGCTCGATCTATTTTGCTAATTCAGCTTCAATCGCAGATGTAATTCGTGGATCATCAGCAGTGATATCTGGTGCAAAACGTGCCACGATTTCGCCATTTTTACCGATTAAGAATTTTTCAAAGTTCCAAAGGACTTCAGGTTTTGGGTTTGGTGTTAGGCCATAATCGACTAAGTCTTTCCACCAAGGGCCTTCACCAATACGCTCAGGGATTGCATGAATTAAGCTGTCATAAAGTGGATGCTTATCATCACCTGCAACTGAAATTTTAGCAAAAAGTGGGAAGTCGACATTGTACGTTAAAGAGCAAAATTGCTCGATTTCATCATTTGTTCCTGGCTCTTGTGCAAGAAAGTTATTTGCAGGAAAGCCGAGGATTTCTAAACCTTGATCTTTCTTTTCAGTATATAGTTTTTCTAAACCTTCATATTGTGGAGTAAGGCCACATTTAGATGCAACGTTAACGATTAAAAGAACTTTACCTTGATATTGATTCAAGGTCGTCGCTTCACCTTTGATGGTATTGACTGGGATGTCATAAACGGAATTGCTCATAGGGGTATCCTTAAAAATCAAAAGACAGTGATTAGAAATATGTCTAATGTTTTAGCGATATTCCAAGATTTCAGCAAGTTACATTTGTATATAAGTGTAATAAAAAAGCAGATCATACGATCTGCTTTTAAAAACTGTATCAAATTTAATCGATTATGGTGCAGCGTTTGCTTTGGCTTGAAGTGCTTGCATTTCAGTTAACAGGCTTTGTTGTAACTCAGTACCTTTCTTTTGTAGTTCCATGATTTTTTGTGGATCTGGTGAAGTCGCTAAACCAGCTTCAGACATTTCAACGCCTAGGTTATTTGACTCTTTCATTTTGTCACGTACAGATGCAACTTCAGTACTTTTAAGTGCTAAACCATCAAGATCTTTGTTGAAACCGTCCACATAAGTTTTCATTTTATCGACAACACCTTTCAGTGCATCTTTATCACCCTTTTGTGCAGCTTGCATCACTTCTGTTTGGAAGTTCAAAGCTTCTTTAGCTTTCGCTGTAGACATTGTTTGAAGTGCAGTTAAATCGCTTTTGATATCAGCAGTATTGTTGGTACTTAAGGAAACCGCAGCTGCAGCAGGTTTGCTCTCAGTTCCTGAAGCTGAATCAGCTGGTTTTTTATCACATGCAGTTAAAGCAAACGCTGAAGCACATAGTGTAGCTAGTAGTAATTTTTTCATTTATTCGAACCCTTCATTATTTAAAATTCTTATGAATTTGACGGTAATATATACAAATTCAAAAAGTTATATGCTTAATCTAGAGCATAAGATGCAAAATGCACAATTTTAAGGCAATTTTCCATAGTATTTTTGTATATAAACTTATCAATAAAGTGGAAATAGATTGTTTGAAAAATGTCCTAATCTTAAAGATTTCGCATTTGTGCTGGGGTTTGATGGGTATAACGTTTAAAAAACTCAATGAAGCTGGACGTGTGTTGATAGCCGAGATCTAAGCTAATTTTTTTAATTGAGATGCCTTGTTGGATCAATGAAATTGCATAAATAATCTTGGCGCGATTACGCCATTCAGACAGCGAAAGTTTAAGGTGCTCTTGGCTAAGTCTAAGAGCGTGCCGTTCAGTAATTTGGAAAGTATCGAGAATTTCCTGAAGGCTTTGGGGAAAGCGTGTTGTATCTGACAAATGCTCAAGAATGGGCTTGAGTGTTGGATGGTTGGTCTGCGGTAAATAATGCTCATAACACACACTATTTTGGATTTGATCCAGCAACAGTTCTAATAAGTGTTGATAATAGGGAGAGGATGGAATCCCTTGTTTCTGCTGTTCTAAAACCTCTTCAATAGTATGGCGTAAAAAAGGGCGAATACTTAAAGTCTTCGTGCTTTGGGACAAACTTTGACAAAGCCGGGGATGAATACGGATACAGATATAATGCGTCAGTTGATCATCCACAGCAGTACAACAATGTTCGGTTTGCGGTGGAATCCATAAACCATAACTTGGAGGAGATAGATAGGTTTGTTCTGCGACGTTGAGTTCTAGAGTCCCATTTAGACTCAAATTAAAATCACCCCACAAATTTGAATGGGGTGTAACCACATCATGCTTTTGGTAGAAAAATTCTTCTACAGAAATCAGCGCTGAATACATAGTTGAAAAGACTTAACTCTCACATTGGATGGCATTGTTTTCAGCTTTGGGATTATTTAATCCACGACTCAGCGTGAAGATTGAAATAAAGGCCAAAAGAATAAAACTCAATACACTATACAATAAAATGTTGGCATTAAAATGGTCAACAACATAGCCACCGATTAATGCACCTGTTGCAATCATAACTTGGAAGAAACCGACAAATAACGGCATGCCTTTTTCTACAGCTTGTGGGGCATGTAAAAACATCCAAATATTGGCAGTGGTTGGAAATGCGCCAAATGCAAAACCCCAAAGCGCTGTAAGAACAAATGCGCCTGATGTATGTATGGCAAATAAAGGAAAGCCAAAGAATACAACCGCAAAACAGATGGCAACGAATGCAAAGGTATAACGCACATTCAAATTACCGCTATAGCCAGCAAAAGCATTACCAAAGATACCTGCGATACCAAATAATAACAGTAGAGAACTGATGGTAGCGCTGTCAAAGCCTGCTGAATTTTTAAAGAATGGGGTTAGATAGCTATATGATGAAAAATGAGCTAAACCAATCAACAAAATAATAATCAAACCTTGTCTGGCTTTACTGATTCTTAGCAATGCGGGTAAGTCTTTAAAATGAATGGCGGATTCAGGTTTTAAGCTCGGGATAAATTTAATTCCCAACAGTAAAACAACGAAGCCGATGGCGGAAGTAATTCCAAATGATGTTCGCCAGCCATATGCGTCACTTAACCATGTCCCAATCGGTACACCAAGAACAGTAGCTAAAGTCACACCAGCCATGACTGTTGCTGTTGCTTTAGCAATAGGTAAATGGGTTGGCGCTAAACGACCACTTAAGGCAATTGCAGTCGCCCAGAATCCACCAATCGCAAATCCAAGAATAAAACGGCTCAGCAGTAAAATCTCAAAAGTTGATGCAATTGCAGTGATGGCATTGGCAAACACCATCGTTGCAGACAGTGCTAGAAGTAAGTAACGCCGATCTAAATTTTTGACTAGAACGGGAAGTAGTGGTGCTGCTATGGCGGCCATAATTCCTGGGAGGGTGATCATCAAACCTGCTGTACCAACAGATACTTGTAAATCACTGGAAATATTGTTGAGTACCCCAATCGGGAGAAACTCGCTGGTGACCAAAGCAAAAGCGGTAATTGCAACGGTTAATAGCGCCAACCAGCTCCCTTGGCTACTGGGGGGAATCTCAGACGACTGTGGTTCTGAAACTTCTGATTGCATCATATTCATGAAAATATATTCCTGCTGTAAAGCGAAAGTATATGGAGGTGTTTTTTAATTCATTAACGATCGTTATAAAAATAAAATATTTGATTAATTTTGTGTTGTCAATTAATTTAATAGTGTTCGTTATAAAAATATATGTGAAAGTTATGGCTGATTCTGAAAAACATGCTTTAGTCGCTGAAAAACAAGCACCTAAGCGTGGGCGTGGTCGTCCTAAATGTTTTGATGAACAACAAGCGCTACAAAAAGCTATGTTGTTGTTCTGGGAATATGGCTATGAATCCACATCGATGAGCGACTTAACCAAAGCCTTAAATCTTACTGCGCCCAGTATCTATAGTAGTTTTGGTGATAAATCACAGTTGTTTCATGCCTGTTTAGAATACTACTTAAAGCATGAGGCATGCCCTTTGGAGGTGATTTTTCAACAAGCCAAAACGGCAAAAATCGCCATTGAAATTTATTTGTATGAAAACCTTAAAAAACTGGTTCAACAGAATAAACCGACGGGTTGTATGTTGGTTACCGCAACCATGAATTGTTCACAAGAACATGCACCCATTCAGCATGATCTCTTGCTGAAAAGACAACAAGTCAAAGAAAATATTTATCAACGTTTGCAACAGGGTGTCAAAGAAGGTGATTTAAATCCCCACGCCAATATTCAGGCGATGACAGATTATTATTCAACGGTGATTCAAGGTTTAACCATGCAAGCCCGTGATGGGGTGAGTACTGAACAGTTACAAAGTGTAGTGATTTTGGCAATCAAAACTTGGGAATTATTCTAAGTTTAAAACGAATAAAATAGCATTTGTCTGAAAAGCCCTATAGATGTCTGAAATGCCATATTTAAATTTATTCCGACTTCATCGATAATTATTTCCAGATCCTATTCGATAGTCAAGATTATGTATAGCAATTCAAAACCCATGTGGTGGGCAATCAGTTTACCGATTATTGCAGTATTGATTTGGTCAATGAATATTGCAGTGACACGTTATGTTTCGGATTATATTTCGCCTGTCAGTATTAGCTTTTATCGCTGGTTAGTGGCATTTATTATTTTGACTCCATTTATGTTGCCCCAAGTGTGGAAGCAACGTCATTTGGTTAAACAACATTTTATGCAATTTGTGGTGCTGAGTGCTTTTGGTATGTTTTTGTATCAAGGTTTAGCATATAGTGCAGCGCATTACACCACAGCAACCAATATGGGCATTATCAACGCCTTTATTCCGGTATTTACCATTTTTGTTTCGATTCTTATTTTACGTGAAATTCCCAATCGCTTTGCTGTAGTCGGCAGTATCTTGTCCTTTCTCGGTTTGTTATATGTGATTGGCCGAGGGGATTTTAGCAACTTGACTCAATTGGCAGGGCACTCTGGTGATTTGATCATGGTCTTGGCCGTGTTCTTTTATGCTTTTTATGGAGTCTTTCTAAAAAAATGGCAATTGAAAGTCCCATTACTGCTGAGTCTCTATGTGCAAATTGCATTGACCTTAGTCTACCATTTACCGTTTGTAGTTTATTATGGGATTGATGCGATTAACCAAGGTAATGTTGCCAGCGTTTTATATGCAGGTATATTACCTTCTCTTGTTGCACCTTTATTGTGGATGATGGCTGTACAATATCTAGGTCCAAATCGAACCAGCATTTTTATGAATTTAATGCCAGTATTTACTGCAATCATTGCCTACTTTTGGTTGCATGAGGCTTGGACGATGTCGCATACGATTGGTGGTATTGTTATTTTAGTAGGAATAGCATTGGCACAAAAAAAGTCACTTAGTGTCAAAAAAAGTACATTATTGAGTTAAAATTCAAAGTATTTTGAGTGAAAAATGTTCATTTAAAAACTTATTTTTTACGCTTTTTAAGTATTAAATCTGAGCAAAATTTGTTTTTTAATTAGTGATTTATCTATTGAAAATGCAAATAATAAAACAAATTTAAACACTTAGTTTTATTATTGAAATTGACGTTATTTGCAATTCACTAAAATGAACAGATATTGCTCAGAAGAATATATTTGTATTCAAAAAAAAATTATAGGATAATATTTTCATCGTAGCGAATTAAGAATTTCTTAATTAAATTGTTCTACACTGAATTTTTCATACCCTCTGGATGTGTTTAACGCATCCTTTTTTATACTCAGCCAACCCTATATGTGGCTGAGTTTTTTTTGCTTTTTTATTGGCAATATTTAAACTCATGATTGAGTGATATTTTAAAGTGTTTAAGCGCGAATCACTTGTGCAGTGCATGCATCGATTATTTTACTTGGCTCGCCACTTAAACCAAGATCACCATTTAAATAATTCAATTCAGAACCAAAATATTGACTGGCTTGTTGTAAAGACCTTGCAGGTTCCAAACCTGCCGAATTTGCACTGGTCGACACAATAAAACCATTAAAGGCATTACATAAGGCAATACACAAAGGATGATTGGTTACACGAACTGCGACCTGAGCATGCTTGCCTTTAATCCATTGTGGAATTTTATCATCAGCTGGAAGTAGCCAAGTTGTTGCACGTTCTGCTCTAGAGCGTTGTGTCCATGATTGAATGATTTGTTCACGAATAATAGGGTCAATTTCTGTCAATAGATGCTCAACTTGTGAGAGTTGTCCTGCCAATAAAATGACACCTTTCTCTATAGGGCGTTGTTTAAGCCTTAAAATTTCTAAAAAAGCCTGTTCATTGAAAGGATCACAGCCTAACCCCCATACTGCCTCTGTTGGATAAGCCAAGACTTTACCTTGTTGAAGAATTTGTGCAGCTTCAGCAACTGAGGTTGTAATCATCTATGTTTACCTTGCCATTTCGTAGAATAAACTACTATTGTGAACCTTAATAACTGACTCGGCAACGTAAGTACAGCCCAGATTGTTGAATACAGTGACCCAGAAGTTCTAATTCCATGAGATCGCTTGTGAGTTGTGCTATTTTTAAATTTGAACTTTGAGCGAGGGTATCTAAATCTTGTCCAATCCAATCCAGCAACTGATATAGGTTAAATAAATGCTCAGGAATTTGTGGCATTGGGGATTGGGATTCAGGTTGTTGTGCGCAGTGCCATTGGGTTGGAAGTGCTAGATCTTCAACAATCTGTTCTGGATGGTCGACCAGAATAGCACCTTCACGAATGAGTTGATGACATCCTTGATGATGTTCTCCATAAATATGCCCAGGAATTGCAAAAATCACTTTGCCTTGTTCGGCGGCGGCTTGCGCCGTAATCAGTGAACCACTGCCGAGTTGGGCTTCTGCGACAACAACACCTAAGCTTAAACCACTCACGATTCGATTACGATAAGGAAAGTTTCGTTGAATAGGCTGAGTTTCTGGTAAGTATTCAGTTAGGATTGTTCCTGCATGTTGCAAAATTTGCTCTTGTAACTGTCTATTTTGGCTCGGATAAACCAGATCTAAGCCTGTACCGATCACGGCAATAGTTCGATGATGTTTTAGTCCACCTATGTGTGCAGCTTCATCAATTCCCAACGCTAAACCACTGGTAATAAAAAAGCCTTTTTCACTCAGATAGTAAGCAAAATCATAAGCCACTTGTTTTCCATGAGGACTTGCCTTTCGACTACCTACTATGGCGATTTGTGGTTGACTTAGATTTTGGAATGAACCTTTACCAAACAGAATAGGGGGATGATCATGATAAGGCAAAAGTTGTTGAGGGTAATGAGGATCAGTATCTAAAAGAATAAAATCAGTATGATGTTGAATTTTATCGAAGCAAACTTGAAATTTGGATTGCCCAAGCGCAGTGAGAAATTCCTTGGCTCTTTCAAGATGGTTTTTATGAATTTTAGCTTCAGACCAGCGGTTTAAATTTTCAGGTTGCAGTGCTTTTACGATAGAACCAAAATGTGTTTCTAATTTACGAAAAGCGCTGAGCGAATGTTGAACCAAATACCAAAGTCTGATGGCATCATATTGGTCATTGGATATTTGCTTCAACATATTTAAATCACATCATGAAAAACTTAATTGTCTGCAATTGCAGGCGGTTTAATTTCAGCACCCATTTTAATAGGTAAATTACTTTCCAAAATATAGGCATAGCTGAGGTGATCAAAACTCTTAAAGATCATCAGTGTACCAATTTTTTGACTTGGTAGCTTCACCGACTCTTTGGTTTTTGGGTCACGGACTGTTTCACCTTGTTGGTAAATACTAAAGACCTGTCCAGGTTTAGCACCTTGTAAGCTCCCACGGTCAATGGTGACTACACTATATTGCGCTGCTGTACCAATTGAACCTTGTACACGAACCACTTTACCGCCACTGGTGACTTCATTGGTGGTGGTTGGATAGAACAAACTTGGTAATTCGGCATCATAGCTTGGCAGGACATAATCGCCCTTACGCACTTCAGCATTATAACTTTTGGTTAACTCAAGAGTGGTTACATCATTTTCACCAGCCGCCGCAGTTGCAGAAGCAACCTCAGTTAATTCCATGCCCGCATTAAACTTTTTGCCTTCAGCATTGAGGAAAGTATAAGGTTTGCCTTCACGATAGATCCCATAACGTTGACCCACGACTAAGCCATTTCCACGCGCATAAACGGTTTGTCCTGCACCCGTAATCACACGATTATCAGCAGCACCGATGGTATAAGGAATGTTCTGTAAAGATTCAGGATTGACTACAATACTGTGTTCTAACCACGGTTGAATATCTGATAATGGAATCACTGAAATCGCATTATTTAAGGATTCAACGCGTATTTGAGGGCGTAAAGATGTCCCACCTTGATGACGACGGATAATTCCATCACAACCATCACCTTCATCTACACCAATCAGTGGGCGACCATCTAGAGTACACAACAATAATTTATCGCCAGGATAAATCCAATGTGGATTTTTAACATGCTTATTGCTTGCCCAGATTTCAGGCCAGCGCCAAGGCTTGCTTAAAAATTTCCCCGCAATATCCCATAACGTATCACCACGTTTCACCACATAGACATTGGGTGCGCTGGATTTCAGTGCAGGTGGATTGGTGTTTGGACTTGCGTGTGTGATTTCCATGTAAGTGAATCCTGCACTTAAACATAGTGTCACAGCAAGTAATTGTTTCTTGAACCCCTTGGCATGAAAGTTCGTTATGCCAGTTAAAACCTTTTTCATTATCATAATTCCTAAAATTATGTCTCTATATGCGTTATAATACGCATATTACACACATTTTTTTAATGAAGCATATTCTTCATTTAGTTTTAAGATCAATGGCATAGCAACAGAGGGTACAGTATGGCCTTATTACCTATTTTAAGTTTTCCTGATCCCCGTTTACGCACCATTGCAAAACCTGTCGATGTGGTAACTGATGAAATTCGCCAGTTAGCAGCAGACATGTTTGAAACCATGTATGAAGCGCCAGGTATTGGTCTGGCTGCTACACAGGTCGATCAGCATATTCAGCTTATCGTAATGGATCTGTCTGAAGACAAAGACCAACCTATGGTGTTCATTAACCCCAAAATAACACCGCTTACAGAAGAAACCTTATCTTATGAGGAAGGCTGTCTTTCTGTTCCTCAAATATACGATAAAGTTGAGCGTCCGTCACGAGTTAAAATTGAAGCAATTAACCTTGAAGGTCAAGCTTTTGAAGTCGAAGCGGATGATCTATTGGCGGTATGTATTCAACATGAAATGGATCACTTAAACGGTAAATTATTTGTGGATTACTTATCCCCTTTAAAGCGTCAACGTGCGCGTGAAAAAGTGGAAAAAGTGGTTCGTCAGCGTGAAAAGCAAAAAGTTCCAGCAAAACGTTGATCTGAGTCAGTTGAATTTTAAAAACTTTTAAAATTTTCCTGCAATACAAAGCCCAATTTTGTTTGGGCTTTGTTATACTCTGGCTCGAAAAATGTTGAGACGAACGTTTTGTTGAGAATAGGTTTACTGCTCGGTTTTACCGCAGTTTTTTTACAGATTGCTGTATTTTTACAGCCTTTGCTACCGAAGCAATATCAAATTGCGCCGGTCTGTGAAACTATTACTCAAGCTTTAGTACAAAGTCATTTCTACGAAAAGCATCAACATAGCACCCATCATCAACATCATTCTGCATCTTCTACACATGAAGCTGCCAGTCATGACCATCTAGTGGCCCATGCTGAGCATGCAGCGCCAGAGCAACCAAGTTCACATCATCATGATGCGGGTCACCAGTGCCAATACTGTACAGTCTATGGCAATTTGGTTTTACCTCCTGAACTTGAAGTCAAAGAAATATTAGATCGTATTCAAGTGCGACTGGTTGCATTTCAAAAAGCATTTCGACATGTCTATTTTGTATTGCAACGTTTATTTTTACTTCCTCAAGGGCGAGCCCCGCCACTTTTCGCATAAATCAAAAACTTAATTTTTAGGGTCTTCATTGACTCCAGCCTTGTTTAATTTATGATTTAAGAGAAAGAAAATGGCTCAACCTCAATTCTTTTTACAGCCTTTAGCGGCTGCGGTTTGTGTTGCTTGTTATTCTACAGTGACGTTTGCACACGATCAGGAACATGCAGCTCAACTTGCTCCAATCGTGGTTACAGCACAGTTAAATAATGATGCCAATGGTTTGATTATTCATGCTGATCCAAAACAGCCGATTCAACCTGTACCTGCCACAGATGGTGCTGATTATTTGCAAAGTATTGCAGGCTTTAATTCGATTAAAAGCGGTGGAACCAATGGAGATGTCACATTCCGCGGCATGTTTGGTTCACGGATTAAAATTTTAACAGATGGTACCGAAAATCTAGGTGCATGTCCTGCACGCATGGATGCACCTACGTCGTATATTCAACCTGAAAGTTTTGACCGTATTTCGGTGGTAAAAGGGCCTCAGACAGTCCAATATGCCAATACTGGTTCAGCAGCCACGGTGATTTTTGAACGTCAAAAACCAACCTTAACAGATGATAAAAATTATCAAGGTCAAGCCAGTGTTTTAGCTGGTTCTTTTGGACGTTTGGATCACAATATTGAAGCTGTTGTAGGTGACAGTAAAAAGTATATGCGTATCAATGCCAATCGTTCTGAGTCAAACAGCTATGAGGATGGTGATGGCAACAAAGTACCTTCTTCTTGGGAACGTTGGAATACTGATTTAGCCTTAGGCTGGACACCCGATGAAGATACGTGGGTTGAACTGACAGGTGGTAAAGCCGATGGTGAGGCTGAATACGCAGGCCGAACCATGGATGGTTCTCAATTTGTACGTGAAAGCTTAGGCTTACGTGTTGAAAAGAAGAATTTAAGCCCTGTGATTAAAAAACTCGAAGGGCAAGTGGACTATAGTTATAACGACCATATTATGGATAACTTTAGTTTACGTACTCCACCAATGACACATGATATGAATACACATCAAATGGTGTCGAATCCAATGGCAATGCAGGTGACACGCCGTACTTTAAATAGTCGTTTAGCTATGACCAGTGAATGGGATAAGCTCAGTTTAATTACTGGGGTGGATTCTCAGCTGAACAAACATGGTGGCAGTATGTCATCACCCACCATGCCATCCATGAATGTTGCATTTAGAGAGGATATGCGCTTCCAATCTTATGGTGCTTTCGGAGAAATGACCTATCGATTCAATGATGCTTATAAATTGGTGACAGGTGCACGAATTGATCAAGTTAAAATTGATGCATTAAAACTGAATGATCAACGTAAAGAAACTTTGCCAAGTGCATTTATTCGTTTAGAAAATCAATATCCTGAACATAATGCCAAATCTTATATTGGTTTAGGTTATGTGGAACGGGTTCCAGATTATTGGGAGCTATTCAGTACTGCACATGGTAATACTGGTATGTCTAAACCGACGTTTAATGATCTAAATACTGAAAAAACTTTACAGTTGGATCTCGGTTATCAATACCAACATGATGCATTGAGTGTATGGACATCAGCATATGCAGGGCTGATTAATGACTTTATTTTATTGAGTTATCATAATCATCCAAAAGCTGGAATGGGTGGGCATGATCACGGTTCTTCATTCAGTGCTGGGGCAAAAAATGTCGATGCAACTATCGCGGGTGCTGAAGCGGGGATCGGTTATCAATTTACTGATGCGATTCAAGCGGATTTAAGTGCAATGTATGCATGGGGCGAAAATACTGATACACATAAACCATTGCCACAAATTGCGCCTTTAGAAGGTCGTTTGAATTTACGTTATGTTCAAGATAAATATTCTTTAGGTTTATTATGGCGTGCAGTGGCGAAACAAGATCGTATTAGCTTAAATCAAGGTAATATTGTCGGTTACGACACTGGTGAAAGTAAAAGCTTTACCACCTTGGCATTGAATGCGTCATATAACATTCAAAAAGATCTAAATCTTGCTGTTGGTGTCGACAATGTCTTAGATAAAACCTATACCGAGCATTTAAACAAATTGGGTGTAGGTGCGGATGGTCAAGTCGGTACTCAACAATTTAATAATACAGGGCGTAATTATTGGGCTCGTATTAGCATGAAATTTTAATTGATTTAAAACTGAATTTTTACAGAAATATGAGGATGTTCTATGAGTAATGACAGTAATAAGTTGTCACCTGAAAAATCGTTTTGGGGATGGAAATTGCTGATAATCGCAATTATTTTAAGCTGTATTTTTATGGGAATCTTCTATTTGGCGATTACCAACGAGCCTGACTATATGCCAAGCCAAAAACAGAATGCAGCTCAGCAACATGATATGTCTAAGATGAGTCATGAAAGTATGCCAAACATGGATCATTCGGCTTCTGAAGCAACACATTCTCATTGATGAATGGGTAATGTGACGCGAAGTCATGTAATGTGAAACAAGGGGAGGCCAATTGGCTTCCCCTTGTTTTTTCGAGTGTTTCTATTTGATGATAAAGTGCGTTTGCTGGATAGATCTTACTGATGCATACTCGCTAACTGTTTCCCCGCATTTTGATAAAGTTTGAGTGCATATTCTTGTTCTGCACGACCATTCTGTTGCAAATATTGATCCAGTTTGTCGATATGTTTAGCACCACGGTAGAGCAGGGTGTTTTTTGCAATTAAATAAAGCGGATACCAAGCCAAAGTACGTGGCTTGAGTCCTAGGTTTTTCATTTTACGTTGCCCAATAAAAAACTGAGTAATATCCAAATGATTTTGATAGGCCTTTTTTTGCAAAAAGGAATTGAAGTGTTTGTAGTGTCGTTCAAAAGGCTCTTTGGATAAGCTGATGGCTAAAGCTTTGCTACTTTCATCGGCCTTGGGGTGGGCATAATTCATCCATTGCAGTAGTTTCCATGCGTCAGACTCTTTGCTGACTAGCCATTTTTCATCTACTCCCATTAACCAGCCTGTATATTTCCAAAAATGCATGATGGCTTCTGATTCGATTTTGCTTGGAAAAATACCAATGGCTCTGACACCGAGAAGTAACACCGCACTAAATGCGATATTGGTCATGGCTTGATCATATTGATTGATCGGCGCTCCCCAAATATCGTTATCCCAGTCTTTGGATTTATTGAGTTGATGCCGTACCAGCGAATGAATAAAACGCACATAAATGGTTGAAGTAAAACCATTATTAAAACGAGAGAAACTATCTTGTTGATTGACATCAAGCCACCATTTGTGGGTTTCAGCTAAGCGTTTCCCCGCATATTTATGTAAAGCACCCGTCATAATTAACGGTTGATTAAAACCTGGGTATTGATAACCCGTCATTAAAGCCACATCGCGTAAAATAAAAGTGCCATTTGTCCCTAAGCGATGGGTAAATTTGATTGCCGTTTCAATTTTAGCTGGATCAAGCCAAGTCGGCGCTTGTTCAACCATTTTAAAAAAATCACTTAATTCAGAGATATCATTGGGAAGTTTATCCAAACCTTGATACAGGGCTGTTTCAAAAAGTTTTCTATTTTGTCTTGGATTAGTCATTACCCAATCCATAACTTTATCCATCGCGATATCACCAGTCTGTAAGGCACGATTGAGTGAAAGATATTCGTCATAACTGGGTTGTAGCTGCTGGTCTGTAAAATAATAAAAAAGCTTAGACTTCATATTTGTTTGTGCCATGGTCTCAAATGAGGCAAGGCGTTGTGGCTTAATTAATGTTTGCATTTTGAGCATGACCTGATTATTGTTTAGTCAAACTCTAATATGAATAATTATTCGCATTCAATTCGCATTTTGGAGTAAACCGCAAGATGAGAAAACAACCACAACAACAACGTGCTCGAAATGTCGTAGATAGTATCTTGGAAGCAACTCAATTATGTGTTGCTGAATATGGCTTAATCAATGTCACCACACCCAAAATTTCAGAAAAATCAGGTGTCAGTGTTGGTTCTATCTATCAGTATTTTGGCAACAAAGAAGAAATTATTCAGGAGCTTTTAAGTCGTAAAAGTGAGCAGTTGGGACTTGCACTGAAACACATTGCGATTAGCCAAGAAGGATTGAGCTTAGAAGAAATTATTCCACTTAGTATTCAATTCGGTTTTGACATGATGAAAGCTGATGGTGGTTTTTTTATTGAAGTGTTGAAACATTGGCATGGTTATAACAATTCAGAAGCAGCAAAAGTGCTAGAAAAGCATTTCTATGAAGTGGGATTGTATGTATTTAGCCGTTTTTTTAATCATTGGAGTTTTGAAGTACTTAAAAATAAATCCTTTGTGATTATCAATAGTACGCTTTTTACAATGATGCGTTATGTCAGTCATAATAATTTTCTAATTTCAGAACAGCAGCTCAAAAAAGAATTAACTTTGATGATTCTGGCTTATTTAGAGCAAGGCGCCAGCCCTAATCCGCTTTAAGATAGTCTTTAATGGTGGTAAGGATCCATAGATTGTACTTGATCTATATAGACATACATCCAAATACAACTAAAGCTTGGTTTTATAGAACCCATTTTATAGAGTTGGTTTTATAGAGTGAGTTTTATAGTGTTGGTTTTAGCGAGTCTAATTGTTTGAGTTGGGGCAGAACATTGATCTATTTATCGGGAATTGTTGGATGCTTCTATTTAATAATAAAACTGATCTATCTCCTTATATAGATTTTAATCGCCGTATCTCTATTAAATTGTATTTATAACAATGCTAGGGGCATACAAGAGGCCGTTTTACTTGTTTTAGCGAATATATGATGGGGGTATTGGTTTTTTTATTGCTGTGTTTTTATGCAAAAAAGCAGATTTTTAAAGAAAAAATGCTGTTTTAGAGGAATAAATAAGCAAGTGATAGAAAAAATGAAAAATAATTAAAAAAAGGGGTTGTGTTGGTTTGTGAATGCTGTAGAATGCACATCCATCGGCGGTGATGTTAAATAAAACTTCTGATAAATCAGGCACTTGATTGAGTTGTTAAGATTTCGAATTGAGATT